>CALBOC010000224.1 GCA_937896705.1 uncultured Micrococcaceae bacterium
CGGTGGATGAGCTCAGCCACGAAGAGCCCGGCGATATTCTGATCTTTTTTCCCGGAGAGCGCGAAATCCGCGACGCCGCCGAGGTTTTGGGCCCGCGCACAGCGCGCAACCCGCGGTTAACTAAAGCCGAGATCCTCCCGCTGTTTGGTCGCCTGTCGCTACAAGACCAACAACGGGTCTTCCGCCCCGGCAAAAACCCGCGCATCGTCCTGGCGACCAACGTCGCCGAAACCTCGCTGACCGTTCCGGGTATCAAATATGTGATCGATACCGGTACCGCCCGAATCTCACGCTATTCGCAGCGCACCAAGGTCCAGCGCCTACCAATCGAGCGCATCTCTCAGGCGTCAGCCCAGCAGCGTTCTGGTCGTGCGGGACGAACCAGTCCAGGTATTGCGATCCGGTTGTATTCCGAAGAAGACTTTCAAGCCCGCCCCGAGTTTACCGACCCGGAAATTCTGCGAACGTCGCTGGCCTCGGTCATTTTGCACATGGCCTCGATTAATATCATCGCCACGGCTGACGAACTCGAAGACTTCCCGTTCCTGCAACCGCCAGAACACAAACAAATTACCGACGGGGTGACCCTGCTGACCGAATTGGGCGCGCTGAATACCGGGCATCCGGTGCGCGTTCGCGGCCGCGGTGGGCGTTGGGTCACCCGCACCTTCCCAGCCGGTACGATCACACCGATTGGTCGACGGTTGGCACGGTTACCGGTCGCTCCGCGGTTAGCGCGCATGATTCTGGCGTCCGAAGACCATCGGGTGGTGCCCGAAGTGTTGGTCTTGGCTGCCGGGTTGACCATTCAGGATCCGCGGGAACGCCCCGAAGAACACCGGGCGGCAGCCGATGAATTGCATGCCCGGTTTCGTGACGAAAAATCTGACTTCTCAGCCCTGCTGAATTTGTGGAACTATCTGCATGAACAACAGCGTGAGCTGTCAGGCAACCAGTTTCGCAAGCTCTGTCGCCGAGAGTTCATTAACTATCTGCGGGTCCGGGAATGGCAGGATCTGGTGCGTCAATTACGCCAGATCGCCCGTGAGGTCGGCATTGAGCTTGGGTCCAAGACCATCGATGCGGTCAAACACCACGACGGGGTGCACCAAGCGCTGTTAACCGGGTTATTGTCGCAGATCGGGTCGTGGGATGAACGTCGAAAACACTACCAGGGCGCACGCGGCACACGGTTTGCGGTCTTCCCCGGCTCCGGGCTGTTCAAAAAGCGCCACGACTTTGTCATGGCTGCGGAGCTGGTCGAGACCTCGCGGTTATGGGCTCGCCAAGTCGCCGCAATTGAACCCGACTGGATCGAACAGGCTGCCGGGCCGATTGCCAAAACCAATACATCTGAGCCCTACTGGTCGCGCCGCAATGGCACAGCGATGGCTCGCCAGCGCGTCACTGTGTATGGGGTGACGATCGTGGCGGATCGCTCCGTGCGGTATTACAACATCGATCGAGCTGCCGCACGAGACCTATTTATTCGGCATGCGCTCATTGAAGGTGATTGGAACACCCGGCATCACTTTTTCAAGCGGAACCGTGAGCGGCTGGCCGAGGTCGAAGAACTGGAAACGCGGTTGCGACGCCGTGACCTATTGGTCTCAGAAGATGACCTCTACGCCTTCTATGACGCGCGGTTGCCAGAAAACGCTGTCTCCCAACGGCATTTTGATGCGTGGTGGCGCAAAGAACGCCACCGGAATCCAGAGCTGCTGGACTTCGATCCCAACCAACTGCTGGCAGAAAATCTCCAGGATCTCGACCTGGATGAATTCCCAGACGTCTTCGTCCACCCCACACCCACCGGGGATGTGCAGTTACCGCTGCATTATGAATTCACTCCGGTGGCGACCATTGGGGCCGACGCCTCTGGAACCGGGCGCCCCGCCGGTCCACGTACCGACGGTGTGACAGTCACGATCCCGCTCGCCTTGTTACATCAGATGGATCAACAGCGCTTCGACTGGCTGATCCCCGGGTTACGTACCGAGCTCATTACCGCACTGATCCGCGGCTTGCCCAAACCCATTCGCAAACACCTGGTCCCCGCCCCCGATACCGCACAGGCCGCCGCCGACTACTTGGCTAAACAGGCTGACCCGGCACAGGATAACTTCTATGCTGCGTTGGGGACCTTCCTGCGGCAAGTCAAACACCAAGTCGTGGGCTCTGACGACTGGGCACCGGCGAAGCTCCCACCGCACTTACGCTTTACGTTCCAAGTGGTCGATGATCGCGGAGCCATCGTTGGCACAGGCGATGATCTCACCGCGCTCCAACGAGAACTCGCCGGCCAGAACCAGACGGCACTGGCCGAGTCCCTCACGGATGCGGCACGGGCCAAGGGTGTGGACCTGCCGACTCGTGGAACACGACAGAGCTCACGCGCTGACGGCAAGAAACACCGTCTTCGTCCTCCAGCACCCCAGGCCGCAGAAGCCGACGACACCCTGACGCCCAAGTCGGGACTGACCAGCTGGATTATCGGAGACATCCCTGCAACAATCCAGACTTCGGTGTGGACCGGTTCTGCTCATCAGCAAGTCACCGGCTACCCAGCGCTGCAGGCCGAAGACGGCAACGAACCATCTGCCGCCCTGGTGGTCTTGCGCACGGCTGGTGAACAAGCAGCTGTGCACCGCGGCGGGGTCATCGCCCTGTTGCAGGCTGAACTACCGAATCCGCAACGCTACATCCTGGACCATCTGTCATCGGCAGAGAAGCTGGCATTCGCCCAGTCGCCTTATCCAAATAGTGCCGCCCTGGTTGCCGACTGCACGGCCACGGCCATCGATGCGCTGTTGCCTGAAGAACTACCGATGACCGAGAAAGCCTTTCAGCAGCTGAAACAAACGGTCCATCAGGAGCTCATTGATACCACGTTCAAAGTCACCACGGTGGTAGCCGATATTCTGAATCTGTCTCGTGACGTCGATCGTCGTATCCGCAAAATCCGCTCCCTGTCGCTGGCCGCAGCCGCCACCGACCTTCGGACCCAACACGATACGCTCATTCAGCGGAATTTTGTGTCGCTGACGGGCTGGGCGAATCTGCGCCATGTGCCCCGATATTTACAAGCGATGCTCTTGCGCATGGAAAAACTGGATGCCGGCGGTGCCCTGCAACGCGATGGTTTGAACATGCAAAGCATCCACGTATTAGAAAAAGCCTTTGAGGACCTGAAAGCTCAGGCCCCCACAGGCGTGCCCACGCCGGCAGCAATTCAAGATATCTTCTGGCTCCTACAAGAGCTGCGGGTCTCATTATTCGCTCAAGAGCTTGGTACTGCTACCAGTGTGAGCGAAAAACGCCTCCGGCAAGCTATCAAGGCCGCCGAGGCAGCACTGCATTAGTCTTCCGGAACGAACTGGCCGTACCCGGCGTCCCGCAGGGCCGCTCGCAGTTTGCTGGCGGCTTCGTCCATTTTGTCGTCTTCCGGTTCACGAATGATGCGGGTCATATCGAAGTCCGCGACCGAGGTGGTCGGGAAGACATGCATATGCATGTGCGGGACTTCATATCCTTGAATGATCAGACCAGCGCGGGTGGCACCGAGACCTTTGACCTGTGCGGCACCAATGCGCGATGCCACGGTGTACACGTGCGCGTTGAGATCTTCGGGGAGGTCCGTCCACATATCGATTTCGTCACGTGGGACCACCAGGGTGTGACCATAGGTTAACGGACTGATGTCCAAAAATGCCGCACACTTGTCGTCCCGCCAGATGAAGCGGCCCGGTAGCTCGCCGTTCATAATCTTCGTGAAAATCGTTGTCACAGGTTCTCCTCAATCGTCCAAGAATATGTTCCGGCTTTAGTCTAGTATCGCGGCGAGGAAAACCTGAGAGGTGAACTCCCTAGACATCTGGGGGCATCACACCGGGTTCGTCACCGGTAGCTACTGGCAGATCGCGCGAGGATGACCACGCCGACCACGACCCGGGATACAGCGCACCATCTAAACCGGCCAGCGCCAGGCCCAGGATGGTTTTGGACGCGGTCACTCCGGAGCCGCAGTACGCGGTCACCGGGGTCCCATCGGTGATGCCATATTCGGCAAACTTTTCGCGCAGTAGTCCAGCCGGGAGGAATTTGCCATCCTCATCGGTCAATTCCCCACCCGGTGCCGAAACGGCCGCCGGTATGTGACCGGCGATCGGATCAATGGGTTCTTCGTCTCCGGTGTATCGCTCGTAGGCCCGGGCATCAAGCAGCACGCCGGCGTCGCGGACAAAGTCAGGTACCTCGTCGGTATTGACCACGGGCATTTTGCCCCACGATAGATAGGCCGACCCGATACGTGGCAACACTTCACCGGCATGGAGCGGTAGGTCTGCTGCACGCCACGCATCCAGTCCGCCGTCGAGCACGTAGACAGTGCTCATGCCCGCATAGCGTAGCAACCACCAGGCGCGGGCTGCAGCCGATGCGGCAACCGCGTCATAGATGACCACGGTGTCTTGATCATTGAGGCCCAGCATGCGGACCGCTTCGGTAAATTTCGCCGGATCTGGTAACGGATGACGCCCAGCAGCGGGGGCACCGTGGCCTGCCAGATGACTGGACATGGAGACATAGACCGCACCCGGGATGTGGCCCTGGCGGTAGGCTTCATGATTTTGGGTGGGATCCGTTGCGGACCAGCGCACATCCCAAATGACCAGTCGCCCGGGCTCAGGGACAGGGGTGGGATGAACAAAACCTTCGGGTTGTGAGGGCAGCTGGTCAGCCATCATCTGCGTGCGCACTTCGACGGTGGAGGCATCGGGCAGCGAATAGTCCGTGCGGTCCAAACCCATCCAGGCGGCCAGCACATCAACGCTGACAAGTACAGGTTGATTCATTGGACCATGCCTCCAGCAAAAACGGGATCATGCCGTTCATCAGATTGCGTGACACGCAGCGTGCCATCGAGTAGCAGGATTTTCACATCCTCAACTTTAGCCCTGTGGGGGCTCAATTGCACAGTCATTTGCGGATACCTTCTAACTATTCGGTCGCAGATGGTTCCTTGCTACACTGAAGGCCGAGTTCATCACATCAACTACAGGGAGCTTTCCGCAATGTCGTCAGCTTCATCGTCACGGCCTCGCACTCGCAATACGTGGCAGAAGCAGGCCATCGATGAAATCCTGGATGCCAGTCCAGACTTTCTCTCGGCTCAACAAGTACACCAGTCAGTAGCCGAAACAGGCCGCTCAGTCTCGCTGGCCACGGTCTACCGTGTACTGCAAGCCCAGGTCGAGGACGGTGTCGTAGATATTCTGGCGCTTGACGACGGGCAGACCTTATTCCGCAAGTGCGCCCTGACTGGCCATCACCATCACTTGGTGTGTCGCAACTGTAGGGCGACCGTGGAAATCGAAGCCCCGAAGGTCGAACAATGGGCCGATCACGTCGGCGAAGAGTACGGTTACACCGACATTAATCACACGCTGGAAATCTATGGGCTGTGTCCCCAGTGCGCTCACAGCGCTTCGTAACGAGTGTATCGCTCGCCCGGTTGGTGCTCTTCGGCATCTATCGCGTCACCGTGCGCCGTACATTCGGGTAATTCCACCACCGTGGTGCCATTAATTGCGGCCGGTTCATGCAGGCTGCCCAACCCGTAAGCGGTTTCAAGATTGGCTCGCGTCAACACTTCTTCGGGCGTACCGGCTGCGATGACTTTGCCATCCATCAGGATCACGTGATCTGCTGCGGCGGCTTCGTCGAGGTCGTGGGTGGTTAGAATAACCGAGTGGCCGTGGTCATCGACCTCGGCGTGAATCACCTCGTCGATGATCCGCATCGAGGTCAGATCCAGGCCGGTCATCGGCTCATCGAGCACCAAAATGTCATGGCCCTGAGCAATGCCCTGGGCAACGTAGACGCGTTGTCGCTGGCCGCCAGATAATTCTTCCAGGTGCCGGTTTTTCAGGTCGGTGATATTCATGACTTCCATGGCGTAGTTGATCGCGTTGCGATCCACGGGTCGGAAGATCCCAAACCAGCCGCGCTGCGCGTAGCGCCCCATCGAGACCACATCTTTGACCGTGATCGGCGTGCCCGTGGGGAAGACCACCGATTGCATCACGAACGAGATATCCTGTTTGACTTCCCTGACCGGCCGGCCCAGCACATGGATCTGACCGGCACTGGGGGCCAAAATCCCCGCGATGGCTTGCAGCAGCGTTGTCTTGCCCGACCCGTTGGGTCCGATCACCGCGGTGATTTTCCCTTCGGGGATGGTAAAGCTCGAAGCCGCTACGGCGCGATGGGAGCCGCGGTACAACACGATGTCCTGGGCTGTTACGAGAGTCATGACGCTCCTTGCTCAGCGGGTGCTGCGCTGCGCTGACGACGGGTCAGTGCAGCCAGTGTTTCTCGAACCGTTAGCACCAAAAAGAACCCGAGGATCGCCACCAACGCCATCGACGCTCCAGCAGCGGTTCCGAGGTGATAACTGAGAATCAATCCCACAGTAACAGAGACGACTCCGATGACAAGCGAAGCGATGATCATTCGCGGTACCGTTCGGGTGACCAGGGCCGCCGTGGCGGCAGGGCCAATCAGCAGCCCCAAGACCAGTAAGGTCCCAACGGCTTGGAAGGATCCGATCACCGCGGCGGCGATCATCAACAACAGTAACCAGTGGGTCAGCTGGGGGCGCATTCCGAGTGCTTCGGCTTTATCCGGCGAAAAGGACAAGGCCATGAGCGGCCGATAGAGCACCAGCGACAAAATCCCCACGCCCAACACAAACAGCAATTGCACGCCGATATCATCCCAGGTCACGCCCAGCGCATCACCGAACAGGATGGCCGTGAGCGAGCCTTGGAAACTATCCGCCAGGGAAATCAGCACCACACCTAGTGCCATCATGCCCACAAACAACAAGCCGATGGCGGTGTCTTCTTTCAACGTGGTGGTCCGGTATACCAACTCCATCAGCGTCACCATCACCAGCGCGGCCAAGGCCGCTCCCAGGTATGGCGAGAAGCTAAAGACCACGGCCGCGGCGATGCCAGGAACCACACCGTGGACAAAGGCGTCGCCGAAAAAGCTCATGCCACGCAATACCAACCAGACGCCAACAAAGCTGGACATCAATGCGGCAAGCAGGCCCCCGAGCAGCGCGCGAATTTGGAAACCGGCCTGAAATGGTTCTGTAAACCAGTTGATCAGATCCACTGGATAGGCCTTTCTTCTACGGTCTGTGGCATCACGGCAGGGCATCCACTAACGCTTGGGCGTTATACAACATGGCATCCTGATAAGTTTCGGTTTCCGAACCGGGCTCCCCGACCGCGCTCTCGTAGAGTTCGATCACCGGAATATCTGAGCGGGTTTCAGCGGCCAGAGCAGTGATCATGCGGTTGGTGTTGGTCTTTGAGGTGACTAGCGCATCGGCGCCCTGGTCATCAAGTAGAGCCGTTAGTTGCGAGAGGTCTTGCGAGGACGGCTCCCCGTCGGTGGAGCCCCCGGGGACCACCACACCGCTGATGTCGAGTCCGTACCGCTGGGCAAAATACCCGTAGGCCGCATGGTCGGTCACTAAACGCGCCGAGTCCACTTCACTGAGCAGTTCTTCAATCTGCCCATCGACCTCTTGAAGCTCACTGGCAACCGTCGCACCGCACTCGGCATAGGTTTGGTCACCGGTTACCTCGGCAATTTTTTCACCGATCAGCGCGGCACCGTCTGCCATTCTGGAGACATCCATCCAGATATGTGGATCATAATTACTGTCTTCGTCGTGAGCGTGATCGTGATCATGGGCGTGGTGAGATTCAGCCAACGGGAGCGGGTCGAGCTGGGGTGCCAGTTCCAGCACTTCTGCCCCATCGGTGACCGCATTCTCCAGGGAGCGCTGCATCCCGGATTCTAAACCCAGCCCATTGGCGACCACAAGGTCGGCTGCAATCATATCGGCAATCTGTGCGCTCGAGGCCTCGAATTGATGGGGGTCGTCTGCGGCGCTCATCAGCACCTGAGTCTGGCCGTCAGCACATGCGGTGAGTTGCTCGACGATGGACCCGACCTGGGTCGTCGTGGCGACTATCGTCGCGGTCGCGTCATCATTGCCTTGACTATCGGCTTCGGTCGAACATGCCGCCAGCGCCAGTGCGGCCACCGCAACGCCTGCGGCAGCTTTCAGTGCGCGATTTCGGTACGTGAGCATAAGAATCTTTCCATCTAGGGGCACTTGATCCCCGCGGGTCGTCACCACACAGGCTAATGCAAATCATTCGCATTAGCAATAAGTGTCAGGTGTGACCTGGGTCTAGATCGATGCTTCTCCCCCAGCTCTTCCCATTCGTTGGCGAATCGTAATGGTCTGAGACTGTGTCACGTCGCGAATCTCTCCCACGAGCACCTCGATCACATCTTCGAGAAACAAGATCCCCACGGTCTCGCCGCTGTCATCTTGCACACGCGCCATATGCACCCCGATGCGTTGCATCACGGTGAGCGCTTCTTCGATAGGTTTATCAAGGGTGATATTAACCATCGAACGGACCCGGGTGACCGGGATCGGTGCGTTGTACCGCTCTTCGGGCACCGACAGTAAGTCTTTAATGTGGAGATAACCAATGACCGTGTCGTCACTTTGATCTTCGACCAACAGCCGCGACAAACCCGTCTTGCGCACGGTTTGGTCAAATCGTTCGGGAGTGTCTGTGGTGGCGACACTAATAATTTGGTCCATCGGCACCATCACGTCTCGCGCTGTAACGTCGGAGAAGTGCAAGGCACCGGACAAAATGCCGGATTGGTCATCGACCAGTCCGGTTCGTTGTGATTCGGCAACGATTGATTGGACTTCTTCCAGCGTGTAGGTGGAGGTGACTTCCGTTTGCGGTTCGACTTTGAACAGGCGCAACACAATATTGGCGGTCCAGTTCAGCAACCGAATCACGGGTCGCAGCACTTTCTCCAAGAACACCAGTGGCGGAGCTAAGAGGATCACGGCTCGGTCTGCCACGCTGACCGCGGCATTTTTCGGTACCATTTCGCCGAAGGTCACGTGCAGGAACGTGACCACGATCAGCGCTAACACAAATGCCAGCACGCCGGCAAAGGCGGGATCTAGCCCCAGGGTCTCCAACGGAATGCCAAATAGGTAGGCGATCGCTGGCTCCGAGACATTCAGGATCAACAGCGAACACACGGTGATACCCAACTGACAAATAGCCAGAATATCGGTGACATGCTCCATCGCAAAGAGCGCCTTTTTCGCTGCTTTCGAGCCTTCATCGACGCGGGGTTCGATTTGGGATCGTCGAGCCCCCATGACCGCGAATTCGCCGGCCACAAAGAACGCGTTACCGGCGAGCAGCACAATCAGCCACAGCAGACCTGGAATATGCTCGCTCATGCATCCTCCTTCTGGGACGTGTGCTGCGGTGTGTTCGCATCCTCGGCGGGCACGTATTTAACCCGCTCGATGCGGTGCCCCTCAGTCCGACGCACTTCGAGGGTGCCGTGGTCGACATTGACCATGTCGCCGACATCGGCCACGCGACCTAATGCCGCCATAATGAAACCGCCCACGGTCTCGTAGGCTTCGTCTTCGTCAATGACTAACCCGGGGATATGGGTCATGACTTCATCGGGGCGCATGACGGCCGGGAAGAACCACCCACCGTCGGCACTTTGTAACACGCCCGGTGTGATGCGGTCATGTTCATCGGCAACTTCTCCGACAATTTCTTCCACCAGATCTTCCAGAGTGACGATGCCAGCCGTGCCGCCGTATTCGTCCACAACCAGCGCCATTTGAAACGGTGCTTCACGCAAGTCGGTGATCAACGTATCCAACGTGACCGATTCGGGTACGCGGACCATTTCACTGACAATCGTGCCGGCGCTGAGTTTGTCGCGGCGGTGTTTCGGCACAGCGATGACCTTTTTGATATGCAAGATCCCGCGGATCTCATCGGCGTTGCCATTGCTGACCGGGAAGCGTGAAAAGCCAGTCCGTCGGGCGAAGGATAGTACCTCGTCGAGACTGTCGTCGGCTTCGACGGTTTCCATATCCATGCGCGGGGTCATCACATCGGCTGCTGTCCGCTCCGAGAATTTCAGGGTGCGGTCGACAAACGAGGCGGTTTTGACGTCGAGGGTCCCCATCTCGGCCGAGCGTCGAACCAGGGATGATAATTCCTCTGGAGTGCGAGCCCCGGAGAGTTCTTCCTGGGTGGCCATCCCAAACAGGCTCAACACCCAGTTGGAGAAGTTATTGAGTCCGGCAATGATCGGCCGGAAGATCGCGGTGAAAATCAACTGCGGGCGGGCCAGCAGTCGAGCGACTGGCATTGCCCGGGCCAGGGAGAGGTTTTTTGGTACCAGCTCTCCGATCAGCATCGACAACGCGGTGCCGATGATCATCGCGATGGTTAACGAGATCGAATAGACCACGGCCTCGTTGTCGCCTAAGAGTGGCTGTAACGGCGTGACCAGCAATCGCCCGAGGGACGGTTCGAGAAAAAATCCGGTCAACAGGGCGGTCAGGGTGATACCAAGCTGACACGAAGACAGCTGCGTCGATAGTGACTTGAGCGCTTTCAGGACGGGTTCGGCGCCCTTGTCGCCATCGTCCACCATGCGCTGTACGGTCGGCACATCTAAGGAAATCAGGGAGAACTCAACAGCGACGAAGAAACCGTTACCTAAAATCAGCAGCATGCTCACGCCGAGCAAGAGCCATTCGACGATCACGTTGCATCACCAACCTGTGCCGCGATCCCGGCACTCAGACGGTTAGGCCAACTCGGGGGCTCCATTTCATTCGCCGGAGCATGGCGATTGGTTCGAGAATCCGTGCGTCGAGCACGTCTGTCATTGTCCATGATGC
>CALBOC010000225.1 GCA_937896705.1 uncultured Micrococcaceae bacterium
CCACCCAGGTTGAACGCCAGGTCCTTGGTCAGCTGGTTAATGTTGCCGAAGTCGCCGGCTTCACGAGCTGCTTCGAGTTTTTCCAACGCGGTGTTGGCACCGTTGACATAGGTGTTGTGGTGCTTGGAGTGGTGAAGCTCCATGATGCGACCGGAAATGTGCGGTTCGAGCGCACCGTAATCATAGGACAGTTCTGGCAGCGTATATTTGGCCATGCATTCCTCCTCATAAGATCGGATGAACATCCGAGATGGTTACTGACGTTGAGACGCCAGCAAAAATAATTGGTCACCATGTTGCGGTTGACCACTTCGTCTATCTTAGGCAGAGACCCCCGGGGGCGGGTCAAGGCTTGAACGCTTGTCCCTTTGCGAACACGAGCCGAAAGTCAGCTGTGATCTCGCAATTCGGCCGGGACCGCGTCGCGGGTATCGGGGATCCCGAGTTCTTTAGCGCGCTTATCGGCCATGGCTAACAGCCGGCGGATTCGACCGGCGATTGCGTCTTTGGTCATGGCTGGTTCGGCCAGGCGTCCAAGCTTATCCAATGAAGCCTGTTGGTGTTCTACGCGCAGTTTGCCGGCGTATTCCAAGTGTGCTGGCACCTCACTGCCGAGAATTTCCAGAGCACGGGTCACCCGGGCGCTGGCTGCCACGGCGGCTTGGGCGGAGCGGCGCAGATTGGCATCATCGAAGTTTGCAAGGCGATTCGACGGGGAACGCACCTCTTTGGTGGTCTGGCGCTGTTGCCAGGTTTTGACGGTTTTGGGTGCGCCCATCACGGTCAGCAGTTTGGTGATGGTCTCGGCGTCGCGCACGATCACCCGATCAGCTTGACGAACCTCGCGCGCTTTGGCGGTGACTCCGAGGCGGCGGGCTGCCCCGACCAGCGCCAGGGCTGCTTCGGGCCCGGGTGCGACCACTTCAAGTGCCGAGGAACGTCCGGGTTCGGTGAGCACCCCTTGGGTCAGAAACGCGCCGCGCCAGGCGGCTGCGGCATCGGCGACTGAGCCGTTGACCACCGAGGGCGGCATGCCGCGCACCGGGCGACCGCGTGGGTCTAACAGGCCGGTTTTGCGGGCGAGCTCGGCTCCGCCGTCCATGATTCGTAACACGTAGCGGGTGCCGCGGCGAGATGCCGAACCGTTGAGGGTGATGAGTTCAGATTCGGTGCCAAAGGTGTCTCGCAGGGTAGTCCGAAGCCGGTAGGCGGTGCCTTCGTGGTCGAGTTCGGTTTCAATGATGAGTCGTCCGGGCAGCAGCTGCAAGCCGCCACCGAACCGCAGGATTCCGACCACTTCTGCTAAACGTTCCGACAGGCGCGTCACGGGGACGCGGGCGAGTTCTTCTTTAGCAGTTGCGGTAAGGGCCATGGGGAAGTTCACTGTTCTTTCTTCGCGCTCAAGCGCTGACGTTTCGTTTTACATTAGGCCGGGACGGTGTC
>CALBOC010000226.1 GCA_937896705.1 uncultured Micrococcaceae bacterium
GCGGCTTAACCCCAGCCCAAAAACCGCAAATCTGTCTTGACGCGCTTCCGGGTGCGTTAGATTGGATGAGGAATTGTGAGGTGCCCGGCACCACAGGGCGCTTGAAACATGAGGAGATAATTCATCTATGTCAAAGATCATTTACACCTACACCGATGAAGCGCCAATGCTGGCAACGGCATCCTTGTTGCCCATCGTTCGCGCTTTTGCTTCGAAGGCCGGTGTAGAACTGGAAACACGGGATATCTCCCTGGCCGGCCGCATCCTGGCCGCTTTCAATGACGTGTTACCAGAAGACCAGCAAGTCAATGACGCACTGGCTGAACTCGGGGAACTGGTCAAAGAAGCCGATGCGAACATCATCAAACTGCCAAACATCTCGGCTTCCGTTCCGCAGCTGGTCGCCGCAGTCAAAGAGCTCCAGGCCGCTGGCTTTGAACTGCCAGATTACCCCTACGAAGTGACCAACGAGCAAGAGCGCGATATTCAGGCCCGTTACGCCACCGCCATGGGCTCTGCCGTCAACCCTGTGCTGCGCGAAGGGAACTCGGATCGCCGTGCACCACGTGCGGTCAAGCAGTTCGCTAAAAACAACCCGCACTCGATGGGTGACTGGTCCAAAGACTCCAAAACCAACGTTGCCACCATGGGGGACAACGACTTCTTCTCCAATGAGCAGTCCGTGACCATGGGCGATAACGATACGCTGACCATCCGTCACACCGATGCTGATGGCAACGTCACCACTCTCAAAGACGGACTCAAGGTCCTCAAGGGTGAGATCATCGACTCGACCTTCATGTCGGCCAAGGCCCTAGATGCCTTCCTTGCCGAACAGATCAAGCGCGCCAAAGAAGAAGGCGTCTTGTTCTCCGCGCACCTGAAGGCCACCATGATGAAGGTTTCCGATCCGGTGATCTTTGGCCACGTCGTCAAAGCGTACTTCCCAGAAGTCTTCGAAAAATTCGGCAACCATCTGGAAGAAGCTGGCCTGTCGGCCAATAACGGCCTGGCGGGGATTGAATCCGGGCTCGGCGAGCTCGACAATAACATCGCCGAAGGTATCCGCAACGAAATCGCCGACGCCTACGAGAACGGCCCAGACCTGGCGATGGTCAACTCTCACCGCGGCATCACCAACCTGCACGTCCCATCCGATGTGATCGTGGACGCATCAATGCCAGCGATGATTCGTTCGGGCGGCAAAATGTGGAACAAGAATGACGAGACCCAGGACACCCTGGCCGTCATTCCAGACTCCTCTTACGCCGGTGTGTTCCAAAAGGTCATTGAAGACTGCCGCGTCAACGGCGCCTACGACCCAGCCACCATGGGGACCGTGCCTAACGTTGGCCTGATGGCCCAGAAGGCCGAAGAATACGGCTCCCACGATAAGACCTTCATCCTCGAAACCGACGGCACCGTCGAAGTCGTCGACTCCTCCGACAACGTGCTGATGAGTCACAAGGTCGAAGCCGGAGACATCTGGCGTGCCACCCAGACCAAGGACGTTCCGGTTCGCGACTGGGTCAAACTTGCGGTTACCCGTGCCCGCGCCACTCAGACCCCAGCGATCTTCTGGTTGGACGCCGAACGCGCCCACGACGCGCAGATCATCGAGAAGGTCAAAACCTACCTGCCAGACCACGACACCGATGGCCTGGAAATCAAGATCATGGCCCCAGAGCGTGCTACCCAGTACACGATCGAGCGCATGCGCAAGGGCGAAGACACCATCTCGGTCACCGGAAACGTGCTGCGTGACTACCTGACCGACCTGTTCCCGATCCTGGAATTGGGCACCTCAGCCAAGATGCTGTCCATTGTCCCACTGCTCAACGGTGGGGGACTCTTCGAAACCGGTGCCGGTGGTTCAGCACCAAAACACGTCGAACAGCTGGTCGACGAAAACCACCTGCGCTGGGATTCGCTGGGCGAGTTCTTAGCCCTGGCAGTCTCCTTCGAACACCTGGCCACAGCAACCGATAACGCTCGTGCCCAGGTGCTTGCTGATGCCCTGGATGCCGGAACCGGCCGCTACCTTGAAGAAGGTCGCTCCCCGTCACGCAAAGTTGGCGAACTCGACAACCGCGGTTCACACTTCTACTTGGCGCTGTACTGGGCTGAAGAACTGGCAGCACAGTCCGAGGACGCCGACCTGGCTGAAGCAATGAAACCCGTGGCAGAAGAACTCCGCGCCAACGAGGACACGATTGTCAAAGAGCTCAACGAAGTTCAGGGACAAAAAGTCGACATCGGTGGCTACTACTACCCGAACAACGAGCTGACCTCCAAGGTCATGCGCCCATCCGCGACGCTCAACAGCGTCCTGGATAAAATGGCCGGCTA
>CALBOC010000227.1 GCA_937896705.1 uncultured Micrococcaceae bacterium
ATGAGCGATATCTACGCCATGGGTGGCCGCCCGATCGTGGCCATCAACCTGATGGGTTGGCCTCGGGGTGTTCTGCCAGCCGAGTTGATGTCCGAAGTGCTCGCTGGTGGGCTGGCCGTCGGGAAACAGGCCGGTTGCCCGGTCATCGGGGGGCACACCGTTGATGATCCAGAACCGAAATACGGCATGGCGGTCACCGGTGTCGCACCGGCTGATCAGCTGCTACGCAATGATGCCGCTCAAGCTGGCTTGCCTTTGACGCTGACCAAGCCGATCGGATTGGGTTTGTTGAATAACCGGCACAAAGCCACCGGTGAAGTTTTTGAAGAAGCCATCGCCACGATGACGACCCTCAACAAAGAGGCCGCCGAGCAGGCAGTTGCTGCCGGGGTCAAAGCCGCCACCGACGTCACTGGTTTCGGGCTGTTAGGCCACTTGTACAAGATGATGCGTGCCTCTGGAACCGGGGCGGTCATTGACCGCAGCGCGGTACCGCTGGTGGAAGGAGCCTCGGACGCGCTCGCGAAAGGCTACGTGTCTGGCGGTACCCGTCGTAACCTCGAATGGGTCGGTCCGCACGTTGAGGCTGCCGCAGGGATCATTGAAGACGACCTGCTGGTGTTAGCTGATGCGCAAACCTCAGGGGGTCTGCTGGTGGTCGGCGAACTACCTGGTCACCCGGTCATCGGGTATACCACCGAGCGCGCCGGCGTAGTTGAGGTCCGTTAGCCGACCGTGACGATCGAGTCGTCCACGATGCCTTGGGCGCGACGGGCTTCGAGCCGTGCTTTCTGCGGCTCGACGACGTGGCGTGGGTCTTTCGTGGAATTGATGCCGGCGTCCATGATCGCCGAGCGGGTGAGGAATGAGGCGGTGGCTAGTGCTGCACCGGAGGCGATGGCTGCGATCCGGTTGCCACTGAGCAGGGCCGCACCGATACCGCCGGCGATCGTGAGGCGTTTGGCCCAGCGGAGCCGCTGACCGGGTTTACCGGTTTGCAGTGGTTCGGCTTCTGCCGGGTGCATCGGTTCGGTGAGCTTTTCCGAAAAGTACAGTTCCGATGCTGCGCCGAGAGTTGCAAAAGCCCTTGCGGGTCGGGTCTCAGCGGTTGGGGTAGCCATCAGTGCCGCCCCGGAGGAAGCCATCGCCGCTGACGACACGAACAGATACGACAGATTTTCTTTGCCGGCGTTCCAGGTGGGCACTGCGGTGTCTGCAAGCAGCGCGCCAGTGTAGGAGGCCAACGGTGCCCCAAGTACCGCTGCCAGTGCGCCGGCTGGTTTTTCGAGCGCTCTTGAAATGGGGCGGAGGACTCCGATCGGCAGTTTTTCGCCGGTCATCCGGTCAATGTCGGTGGCCGCTGCGACTCCGGCAGCTGTCCCGAAAGAGGCCAGAATCCAGGTTCCCATGTTCATGGGCGACGATGGTTTGAACGTGCGCATCATGTGGTGAAAGCGCTCTGGTCGACCAAGGTCGACAATAAGAAATCCGGTGCCAGCTATGGTCGCGCCTAACGCGGCCAGCCGAGTATTTCGACGGAGCTTGGTGAAACCGATTGCATCAGCCCCCGCGGCGAGCATTGCGGAGCCACCGGCGAGCCCACCCAAGAAGAGGTACGCGGAGATTTTGTAGTCCCACGGTGGGGCTTTGACGATATGCCGACCGTAGTACGAGTCGGAAAATTCGACGTCGTCGACCATCGGCATTTCGCGCCCACCATCGCCACCACCGCGTCGTCGGCCAGTGCCGGGGCGTCGGTTGTTGTCGCGCTTCTTTTTGCGCCGGGTCTGGTGTTCTGGCCGATAGGCGTCGAAATCTGACAGAGTCACTTCTTGCGGGCTCCTAGGAATGCGGTTGCTGCGGCAGCAAGCATGCCAGCGGCAGCAATGCCGACTCGTTTATACATCGCGGGCAGATCCTTGGTGGGCACCTGTGGATCTGGTGGCAGACCGTAGACTTCTGGTTCATCGAGCAACAGGAAGACCGAACCGATGCCGCCCACTCCGTCATTGGGGTTCGCGCCGTAGAGGCGGGCTTCGGTCTGACCTTGTTCGTGCATCGTGGTGACACGTTCTTTGGCCGAGTCAATCATGTCGGTCTGAGTGCCGAACTTGATCGATTCAGTCGGGCAGGTTTGTGCACAAGCCGGGGTCTGGCCATCAACTAACCGGTCATAGCACAGCGTGCACTTTTTGGCGGTGCCAGCGTGTTTGACTTCCATCGCGTAACGCGAATCTGTGCGATCTGGTTTGGTGTGAATCGTGCCGGTATCGCGGCGTTCGATGACTCCGAAGGGGCAACCGGCCACACAGGTACCGCACCCGTTGCAGATATCGTCCTGGACGACCACGGTGCCGTGCTCGGTCCGGTACAGTGCACCGGTCGGGCAGACATCCAAGCAGCCGGCGAACGTGCAGTGCTTACACACGTCAGAACTCATCAACCACCGGAACTCTGGGGTATCCGGGTTCGGTGGGTTATCGACCTGCTCTTTAATCCGCACCCCGGGGGAGCCGAATTCTGGCATGCCAACATTTTTTGCGGTCGACTGCTTCGCCTCGGGCGCACCAAAGGATGGCATGCCCAAAGCGGTGAGTTTTGCCCCGGAGTCGCGTGCTTGCTGGATCTGTTCTTGGTCTTGTTCGATGAACGCCACGTGACGCCACGTGTTCGCACCGAGCCCACCGGTGTTGTCATAGGAAGATTCCAAGAGTTCCAGGTCCCCCTTCATGGGGACCTCGTTCCACTCTTTACACGCTACTTCACACGCTTTACACCCGATACAGATGGACGTGTCGGTAAAGAACCCTTTACGTTCTTTCCCGTCACCGTACGCATCAATGAGTTGACCCGGTTTTTCCTTGAAATCAAACAAGACTGTCTCCTTCATGGTGCTCGGGGTCGGCAAAACGTGGTGGCTGAAGCACCTTCATGGTCTTGGGATCACGTTCATAGGTGATTCTGCCCTGACCGGTCAGCGGCGTGATGCCCGCGCGTTTGCGGTATTCATTGATGAATTCAACCAGCGCTTCACCACGTGGCCGACGTCCGGGCTGAATTGCACAGGCAACAGCTTTCGCCGACTGAATGAAGACGTTGGGGTCCATCGTGATACCCAACAGGTCGTTCGCACCGTCACCGGTAATGAGCGCTTCGGTCCCGACACCCCAGTGATACGGCAACCCGATCTGGTGGATCGTCTTGCCGCCCGCCTGGATGGGCTGCATCCGTTGGGTCACCAGGACTTTGGCTTCGATCGCGCCACGCGGCGAGATGATCGTCGCCCATCCGTAGGGTTCCAGACCGAATTCTTCTGCGAGCTCTTCTGAGACCTCGCAGAACATCTCTGGTTGCAGCTCGGACAGATACGGCAGGAAGCGGCTCATGCCACCGGCTGTATGGTGCTCCGTCAGCCGGTAGGTTGTGAAGACGTGCGGGTACACTTCCTCACCCTTGCGACCGGCAGCCGGGGCCAGTTGGTTGCCCTCATCCGTAATCAGTACCCGTGCCGGGGATTCTTGTTGCGGATAGAGACTGTTGGCGACCGAGGATTCGGGCGGCTCATAGTGCGTTGGTAACGGGCCGTCTTTCATCCCCATCGGGGCAAACAGCCAGCCCTTGCCATCGCGCTGCATGATGAACGGGTCATCACCGGCAATGGATTCCGGACCGTAGGAGCCGTGTTCGGTCTTGGCACTTGGGGCGCGATCGACCGGGAAGTCGGGGACATCGGGTCCGACCCACTTGCCTTCGTCTTCGTCCCACCAGATGTGCTTCTTACGTTCCGACCAGGGTTTTCCATCCGGATCTGCCGAGGCACGGTTGTACAGGATGCGACGGTTCGCTGGCCAGGCCCAAGCCCACTCCAACGCCATCTCATCTTGCTCTTGACCCGGCACGCGAAGTGCAGCGCGGTTGACCTCA
>CALBOC010000228.1 GCA_937896705.1 uncultured Micrococcaceae bacterium
TGGCATAGGCCAATCTATGGCATAGGCCAAAACCTGAAAGGAATACTATGACCACCACACCAAACTTGAAGACCGGGCTTTCAGATCAATTCCGCGGGGGAGTGATCATGGATGTGGTCACCCCAGAACAGGCACGCATCGCCGCAGATGCCGGTGCCACCGCGGTCATGGCGCTGGAGCGCGTGCCAGCCGATATTCGTGCCCAGGGTGGGATCGCCCGCAGTTCATCACCCGACCTGATCGAAGCCATTATCGAAGCCGTCGATATTCCGGTCATGGCTAAGGTCCGTATTGGGCACTTCGTCGAGGCTCAAATCCTGGAGACACTGGGCGTGGATTTTATCGATGAATCCGAGGTGCTGTCACCGGCAGATTATGTGCACCACGTCAATAAATGGGACTTCACGACCCCATTTGTGTGTGGCGCAACGCACCTGGGCGAAGCCTTGCGGCGGTTAACCGAGGGCGCGGCCATGATCCGCTCTAAAGGCGAAGCTGGCACCGGGGACGTATCCGAGGCTGTCAAACACCTGCGCACTTTGAAATCCGAGATCGCTGCGCTAAGTGCCATGGACGAAAACGAACTGTTTGTCGCCGCCAAAGAACTGCAGTCCCCGTATGAGCTCGTGAAGCAAGTGGCAGAAGAAGGTAAACTGCCGGTGGGTTTATTTACCGCCGGTGGCATCGCGACACCGGCCGATGCGGCCATGATGATGCAGATGGGCGCCGACGGGGTCTTCGTGGGATCCGGAATCTTCCACTCCGACAACCCGACCGCCCGTGCCCGAGCTATCGTGACCGCCGTGCAAAACTATAACGACCCGCAAGCCATCGCCGACGCCTCCCGGGGTATCGGAGACGCGATGGTGGGTCTCAGCGTAGCTGATATTCCGGCACCGCACCGTCTCGCAGAACGTGGCTGGTAGCCGCAGATAAAAGGAGGGGCAGTTGGCAGATCGCACTGCCGGCATTTCAGTGACCGGTGTGCTGTTGGTCGTGGCGGCGACGATTTCGCTACCGCTCGGCGCGTCTGTTGCCACCCAACTGTTCCCCATCGGCGGCGCTTGGGGTGTCACAGCCGTTCGGCTCCTGCTGGCGTCCCTCCTGTTGCTGCTCATTGCGCGCCCCACCCCGTGGCGTTGGAGTCCGACCACCTGGCGAGAAGTGGTGTTGTTCGGGATCAGTCTGGCTGGGCTCAATGGCTTTTTCTTTGCTGCGGTCGAGCGCATCCCGCTGGGCGTTGCTGTGGCCATCGAATTCGTCGGCCCACTGGCACTGGCGGTCATGTTGTCCACCAATCGACGAGACCTCATCTGGATCACCATGGCGGGCAT
>CALBOC010000229.1 GCA_937896705.1 uncultured Micrococcaceae bacterium
GTCTTTGGTACCGACATCAATTGTGCATACTCCATCGATAACAATATGCACGCTTCAACTCCCGAAATTCCGACCCCCGAGCCCCGCTCTGCACCCGCCGAACGCCCTGTGGATAACGTTGTGAATATCTCGCAGGCTACCCAGTCACATGCCGAGCGATCTGCAACCGATGAACCACTGCTAGATGAGCTCTTTAGTTCAAGAACGAATCCTGCCGCAGCGCCAGGGAGTGGACTGCAGCAAAACGTTCCACCACATTCTGGTGAACGTTCGCGTCTCAATGAGCATTATCATTTCGACAACTTCATCACCGGATCTTCGAACCGTTTTGCGCACGCCGCCGCCTACGCAGTGTCAGAACAACCGGCAAAATCGTATAACCCGCTGTTTATTTACGGTGAATCCGGCCTGGGTAAGACCCACCTTCTGCATGCCATTGGGCATTACGCTCAAGAGCTGTTTCCCGGTTTACGCGTGCGCTACGTCAACTCCGAAGAATTCACGAACGATTTCATTAACTCAATTCGGCACGACGAGGGCGCATCCTTCAAACAGATCTATCGCAACGTCGATATCCTGCTGATCGATGACATTCAGTTCATGGCCAATAAAGAGGCCACTGTTGAAGAGTTCTTTCACACCTTCAATGCGCTCTACAACAACAACAAACAAGTCGTCATTACCTCGGACTTACCTCCAAAACAGTTGTCTGGTTTCGAAGAACGGCTCCGCTCCCGCTTCGAGTGGGGACTGACCACAGATATTCAGCCACCCGATCTCGAAACACGCATTGCGATCCTGGCAAAGAAAGCAGACGCAGAGGGCATCAAGGTCCCCGCCGATGCGCTGGAATACATTGCTTCGCGAATCGATACGAACATCCGTGAGCTTGAAGGTGCGCTAACTCGAGTCACCGCGTATGCCTCACTTAATAACGAGCCCATCAACCTCGACCAGGCGCAATACATCCTGAAAGATCTCATCTCGGATGACGATGCCCAAGAGATAACGTCCGAACTCATTCTGGATGAGACCGCCAACTACTTTGGCTTTTCGATCGCCGAATTGCAGTCGAAATCCCGGACGCGCACGCTGGTGACAGCCCGTCAGATTGCCATGTACCTCTTACGTGAACTCACCGAGATGTCGCTGCCTCGCATCGGCGCGGAATTCGGCGGCCGCGATCACACCACGGTGATGCATGCCGACCGAAAGATTCGCGATCTCATGAGCGAACGGCACGCGATTTATAACCAGGTCACGGAGTTAACGAACAAGATTAAGCAGCGAGCCCGGAATATTTGAGAATTTCCCGCTGAGCGACAAATAGTCGGAAATGGTCGAAATTCGCCGATTAAACTCGCAAACCTTCAGGTTAAGGTTGAACGCTTCTCCACACAGGATGAATACCCCTATTAGGGCTACGGTGTGCGGGCTAGGGCATCATTGCAAAAAGTCTCTCCACCATGATCCACAAGTATCCACAGCTTTGTCCACAGGTAGGTTGAACCCTGTTTTCCACGGTGTGGATAACCCTGTGGATTCTTAAGGGATAACCCTATTCTTAATGCGGATAACTCTCTAAAGTGGTGGAATTACAACGATGTAAGCATTTTGGTCCTGCACAGCTTACCCACATGCAAAGCGAGAGCCGTGCACGTTCTTCTCCACAGGAACTTCGGTATAGGGGTGCCAATGCACAGGCTTTTCCACAGTATCCACACCACCTACTAATACCCCTATTCCTTTAAACACCTCTAAATAACAATGAGCTCAAAAAATCTGCACGTTCGAACGCCAAGGCAGAGTTCCAAATTCGTCTTGACTTGTCGCGGCGGTGCTCAAAGACCGCTAAGCTATCTAAAGCACCTCTATAATTTTTGGTGTTCGCAACTTATGTCACCGGACAATTTCGCATTGCAATCGCTCAACGGGAAGGCAGACTCTTCGTGAAGTTCACAATCGGACGGGATGTTCTAACTGACGCTGTCACTTGGACCGCACGTTCTCTGTCACCTCGCCCACCCGTTCCGGTTCTGCGCGGTCTGCTCATCACTGCTGAAAATGATCTTGTCTCGATCGCAAGCTTCGATTACGAAACCTCCGCTCAACTCGATGTCGAAGCACACATCGATACCGAAGGCCAGATTCTCGTTGAAGGCCGCATGCTCAGTGACATCGTCAAGTCACTGCCCAATGCGCCAGTCACCATTGAGCTCACCGAGTCACGCGTTGTCGTAACCTGCCAAAACACTAGATTTACCCTGGCGACCATGCCGGTTGATGAATATCCAGCACTTCCCGCGATGCCCGAAGTTGCCGGCACCATCGATGGATCAGTCTTCTCCGAAGCAATTTCTCAAGTCACAGCTGCGGCTTCCAAAGATGACACGTTGCCGATTTTGACTGCCGTCAAAATCGAAATTGAAGGTGACACCATCACGTTCTTGGCCACCGACCGCTATCGCCTGGCCATGAAAGAAATCACCTGGACTCCTCGTGACCCATCGATCTCAACTTCTGTTTTAGTAAAATCGCGGACCCTGACTGAAGTTGCTCGTTCACTCGGTGGCGGCGGTGAAATGGAATTCCGGCTGTCAAACGACGAGGATTCCGCTGAATTGGTCGGGTTTTCCTCGGGCGGGCGTCGAACCACCAGCTTGCTAGTAGACGGCGAATACCCAAAAATTCGCTCGCTGTTCCCCGCGGAATCAAATATTTACGCGACCGTAGATACCGCGCAGCTTGTCGAAGCCGTCAAGCGTGTGGCTCTGGTCGCAGAACGCAACACCTCCCTGCTGATGTCGTTTAGCGGCAATGAAGTGTCCTTGTCAGCTGGCCAAGGCGATGACGCCTCAGCTAACGAATCTGTTCCAGTCCAGCTGGAAGGCGAAGACATCACCGTCGCGTTCAACCCGTCGTATCTGTCGGACGGGCTCAACGTCATCGGTGGACCGTACACCCGCTTTGCTTTTACTAGCGCACCAAAGCCAGCCCTTCTGACGGGTAAAAAAGAGCTCGAAGGCCCGCAGAATGAGGATTACCGGTATTTGGTCATGCCGATCCGCATTCCGAACTAGCCGTGTACCTGTCACACCTGTCGCTGACCAACTATCGTTCATACGAACAGGCCGAGCTTGACCTCAAGCCCGGCCCCAACATCCTGATTGGTGCAAACGGTGTCGGCAAGACCAACGTTGCCGAAGCAATCAACTACCTGGCGGTGCAGCATTCGCATCGGGTCTCGAATGATCACCCATTGGTCCGCATCGGACACGACCA
>CALBOC010000230.1 GCA_937896705.1 uncultured Micrococcaceae bacterium
CGACCCCCACCTTGGCAAGGTGGTGCTCTAGCCAGCTGAGCTACATCCGCAGAACATTAGCGAAAAACTGTTTTGTGTTTGTTCACCGTGTGTCCAACAGATAAGAACTATACCCAATAAAATTTCGAAAGCGCAAATCAGACTCTCGATCACTTTTCGTCTCGGACGGAAACGCTTAGCGCGTCCCACGGATGGCCCATAATAGTAACCATGACTCAACCACAGCTCGCGCACCAAACCGATGCCGGACGAATGTACTCTCGCTCGCTGACGGGACTGCCGGAAGTCCCCTCAATCACCACCGTCATCGGACTGCAAGCACTCGATCTCACCGGCTGGGCAAGCCACATGGCCACCTCGACCCTCATCGCTGATGCACGATTAGCAGACGCTGTGGGTTCACCAGCAAAACTCAAAACGCTAGCCCGCCAGTGCAATGACGCCGCAGAACGGTTCCGCGACGAGGCCGCAGCACGCGGGGATCGAGTTCATAACTATGCCGAGCAGGTCGCACTGCGCGCCCTGGGCGTTCCGCATACCATGGCCGAATCACGCGAGATCCTAGCCCAACACAACGAAGCAGCCTTTGCCGATCGTTTCGATGAGTGGTGGCAGAATTTTCAGGTCAAACCCCTCGCGGCCGAAATTACCGTGTGGAATCACACAGTCGGCTACGCCGGGACACTGGACCTGGTCGCAGAGATTGGGGGCCGGACGTGCCTCATCGACTTCAAAACCCGCGGCACCGACCGATCCGGTCGGGTCAAACCCCTCAATGACAATGTGGTCATGCAACTGGCCGCCGGCTACAAGGCCGAAGAATCGCTTGTCGATGCCGCAGCTGGCACCTGGGAGCCATGGGCATACGGCCAAGACGCCATGTTGATGGGCGTAGCGATCGGCGAAACTGAAGTGGTGGCTTATCAGGCAAATCCCCAGACGCTGCCGCAGTATTGGCAAAAATTCTGGGCGCTGCGTCAGGTGTGGGAATATCAACAGGCAGTCAATGGGGCGCCAAAGCCGTTGCAGCCGTTGGGCCCACCTGTGCTGGCCCCGCAACAATCGTGAACTGAGCTTGGGTAGTCTTATTCCGTGAGTATTTTATCAATTCGGACTGTTCCCGACCCTGTACTGCGCAGCAAAACCACCCTGGTTGACTCCAGCCGGTACGGTTCAGCGGGCCTGCAGCGTCTCATCGACTCCATGCACGAAACGATGGACGCTGTTGAAGGCGTCGGCCTTGCCGCACCCCAGGTGGGCATCAGTCACGCGCTGTTTGTGTTCAACCTGGAAGACCGCCAGGGCCATGTGATCAACCCGGTTATCCAGACCTGGGGAGCGACACAACAGCAACCCAAAGAAGGTTGCCTGTCCGTGCCTGAACTGTATTACACACCACCGCGGGCGCAATACGCCAAGGTCAACGGCGTGAACTTCGAGGGCACACCGGTGGAATACGAAGGCGAGGGCCTCTTTGCCCGAATGCTCCAACACGAAGTAGACCATTTGGGCGGGTGGTTATTCGTCGACCGTCTCGAAGGCGACGAATTCCGCCAGGCCCGACGTGCGATGGCCTCACCATCCTTTGTGGAAGCAACCAAGCGAGTCAACGCTGCACGCTCGGCCGAAATTAGCTCAACTTTTGGCGCCGGCCCCGCCGGTCATCGCACACCAAGCAAAGGTCGTTCATGAGAGTTCTGTTCGCTGGGACACCGGCACCTGCGGTCCCATCACTTGAAGCACTAATCAATGAGGGGCACCAAGTCGTTGGGGTCTTGACCCGCACAGATGCCAAAGTCGGACGCAAACGCGTCTTGACCCCGTCCCCGGTGGCAGCACGGGCCGAAGCACTGGGCTTACCCGTTGTTAAAACCGATCGCCTCACCGGTGAGGATGGTCAACGAGCCATCGAAGAGATCTCCGGGCTACAACCGGATTTGGGTGTGGTCGTCGCATACGGCGGTCTGTTGCCTCAAGGGGTGCTTGAGATGTTGCCCAAAGGGTGGGTGAATCTGCATTTCTCACTGCTGCCGGCATATCGGGGTGCTGCTCCAGTCCAGTGGGCCATCATTAATCAAGAGCCTCGCACCGGGGCCGCTGTCTTCCAACTCGAAGCCGGGTTAGACACCGGACCGGTGTTTTCAACCCTGACCCGAAACCTCGCACCGGATGAAACCGCAGGCGAGGTGCTGACCGATCTGGCACACCACGGAGCCACCCTGCTCACCGACACCGTGGCAGAGATTCAATCAGGCACGGCAGAGGCTACCCCTCAGGAGGGTGAGCCGAGCTGGGCACCAAAACTCACCAGCCGACAGGTTAAGATTGATCCAGCACAGCCAGCAGATGCGGTACGCGGACTGATCAACGGCGCGTCTCCTGCACCGGGCGCCTGGGGCATGCTTGAGGTCGGCGGTGCGCAGGCCGCTCGATTCAAAATCGGCCGGGCCCAACCCGTGTCCGAGGCAGTGGAAACTGGCAAGCGTCCCGGTGAATTCGTGCTCGAGTCCAATCGAGTCCTGCTGGTATGTCAAGATGGTGTCATTGAACTCACGGAAGTGCAGCCATCCGGCAAGAAAATGATGGCCGCCACAGACTGGGCCCGCGGAGTCGAAGACACCGTCCGGCTGCACACCTCCGCGACGAACCCGGATGAGTTCCCCCAGCATTAAGGACGAAAGTTTGGCAGACGAAGATTCCACGCAACAGCGCCGCAACACCAAAGGCCGGCAACGCAACCGAGGCCGGTCTGGCGGCCCACGGCAATACTCGGCGAAAGCCCCCTCTCAACGGCAGCGCGCCAGCGACCCGGCACGTCTGACCGCGTTTCAGATTCTGCAGGCCGTCACTCACGAAGACGCCTATGCCAACCTGGTGCTGCCGACGCGCATTCGCCGCAATAAACTCGATCGACAAGACGCCGGTTTCGCAACCGAACTCACCTACGGCACACTGCGTTCGCGCGGCACATACGACGCGATTTTGGCCCGATGTGTCGATCGCTCCCTAAAAAAACTTGATCTGCCGGTCTTAGATGCCTTACGGCTGGGCGTCCATCAGCTGTTGAATATGCGAGTACCCGCACACGCCGCAATAGATACCACGGTCGCTCTGGTCCGTGACCAGATTGGCACCGGCCCGTCTGGGTTCGTCAATGCGGTCTTGCGCAAAGTCAGCCAGCGCACCCTAGAAGAATGGCTTGATGAGATAGCCCCCGGAGATTCCGACCAGGATCTGGCGGTCCGCTATGCCCACCCGCCATGGATTCTGCGGGCGGTCAAACAGTCTCTAGTGACCAATGGTCGTGACGTAGAAGATTTCCGGACGGTGTTGGAAGCCAATAACCGTGCGCCTGAGCTCAACCTCATCGCCCTGCCCGGTATCGGTGACCTGGCACCCGTCCTAGAATACGGCGCCGAAGCATCCCCGCTGGCTCCCGATGCCGCGATCTATTCCGGCGGCGATGCCGGCAGGATCCCGGGGGTCGCAGACGGCACGGTGCGCGTCCAAGATATCGGCTCGCAACTGACGGCCCGCGCGCTAGTTGGCGCCCGGGACGTTGAGGCCGGTGAAACTTGGTTGGACATGGCCGCCGGACCCGGAGGCAAAGCCGCGGTCCTAGCCGCTCTAGCCCAGGCCCAGGGCGCCACCTTGCAAGCCAATGACGTCTCCGAACACCGCACCAAGCTCGTGACACAAGCGCTGCGCGTTGTCGACGAGGACGTGTGGACCACCAGCGTGGCAGACGGCGCCGCCCTGGCGGCGGACCCGGGCAACGCGCAACGATTTGATCGCATCTTATTGGATGCACCCTGTACCGGTCTTGGCGCGCTACGTCGTCGACCCGAATCCCGGTGGCGGCGGACTCCACAGGATTTGGCCACCCTGACCCAGCTGCAGTCTCAATTGCTCGACGCCGCACTCACCATGCTCAAACCGGGCGGCTTATTAGCGTATGTGACCTGTTCGCCACACATCGCCGAGACCACGCTGCAGGTCAACGACCTGCTCAAACGGCAACCCGAGGTCACGCTCTTGGACTCGGCCTCCGCCCTGCAACAGGTTGCCAAGCAGCGCGAGGACGGTTCGGCATTAGATCGCGAATCCATTACCGCAGGCGATCCCGATGCCAATACCGCCCAGCTGTGGCCTGATTTGCATCACACCGATGCCATGTTCTTTGCGCTACTGACCCGCTAAAACCATCCCTTGAGACACCCCCGAGGAGCCCGCCTGTGACCGGCATGCACATCCACCCGTCA
>CALBOC010000231.1 GCA_937896705.1 uncultured Micrococcaceae bacterium
GAAGAGTTCGTCTAGTGAGGCCACTGACGACGTGCGGGTCGAGGCTGCGGCAGCGCCAACAACGCGAGTCCGAAATGGGCGACGACCTCGGGATACACCGGGTGTGCCCATGGGCTGCCCAGTACACCCAGCACGATGGTGAGTCCAAGTGCGGGCAGCACCATAAGCAGCAGGTACGTCGCGTCGGTCCGGCGCTGTGTCGCGAACAGCGCGATACCCAGCGCGATGCACAGCACCCAGAGCGCCAAGAACAGGATTGAACCAAGCCCTACCGCTTCCTCCAGCTGATACAGCACATCGGTGAGCGGCATGATCGCATGGAGTAGGCCATACAACGCGAAGACGACCATGAGTGGTCGGCGAATCCAGCGCACTACACCGCTGTGACGGTCGATGTCACGGGCACGGAACCACAGCACCGCAGCGAAAACGAGGTAGGCGAGGCCGTGCACGACGTCCGAAATCACCGACAGCATGGGCGGTAGCGGGGCGCTCATGCTCAGCTGGCCGGTGCCCACGGCAATGGCATGCAGGATTGGGATGCTAGAGATGGCTGTGGCGGCGACCAGCGCGACCCAGAGTAACGCGGTGGACCGCGTCGGCACGAAGGTGTCTGTCCGAAGGGGAACGGAGACTTCTGAGGTGGCCATGACATTTCCTCTGCTGCTGATGACACCGGCGGTGTCGCGTGAGTAGAACGTTACGGAACCCGTGGCCCCGGCACATCGTGCGTGAGGAAGGTGAAATTCATAGCCTTGCGGAGGACCCTCCCATCCTTCTTAGGGAGGATGTACGCCCCGGTCGGCGCGCTTTATAATGAGACATGGCAACGCCGTGGCTTTCGGACCTCGCGCTGGCCGCCGGAGCGGTCGGGGTCGCTGTAGCGATGTCCTTTGCGACCGAGGACGGGGTCACGCCCGCCAACGTCATTTTCGGCGCGATCCTCGTCGCCATCTTTTTCGTGGGCGTGCGCTCCGCCGTGCGGGCCGCACAGCGCGCTGCGGCGCAGCGACGTATGGCAGACCAGTGGGCATCCGCCTCGCCGACCGAGACGGTCGTACGTGCGGTCCGCACTGAATCGGAACGACTCTACGCTGATGTGCGCAGCACGTTGCACGTGGCGTTGGAGGAGATCGCCAACGCCGCATCGCGGGCTCGCGTCATATCGCCGGGGCAGTCGAGTGCCAGCGACACCGTGGCCATCGAAGCACTCCGTGCGATCCAGCGGCATGCTCGCATCGCTACGACTGAGTTGCATCGGATGTTGGGTCTGCTGCGAACTGGCGAACGGCAGGTTGAAAACGGCCTGGCTGGCCGTGAACCGCGACTCAATAGTACCGATCACGCACATGTCGACTCGCGCTGGGCTGCCGTGCCATCGTGGCCGCCCAGTTGGGGCTGGATCTTGCTCTACGTTGTTTTGCTCGCAGAGTTTTTGTATTTTGCGGTGATTTGGGAAGGCGGACTCGTACAGGAGGCAGGGCAAAACCTCCCGCGAGCGGTCATGCAGATTACCCTGACCTGTCTGGCTGCCCTCATCTTTTTCGCGCCTATTGGCGTCGCGCTCGCGAATGCCATGACGGCTGCGATATTTGCGCTCGGGTTGGTGCTCGACGTTCCGGTGGTGCTCGACGTATGGGCGCTCGTCACGTTTGGCGTGCTCACGTGGCGCACCATCACGCGGCCGGCTCGACAGCCCTGGGCCAGTCTTGCCCTAGTGGCCCTGATGACCGTCGTGCTGGTCGGAGAGGCTCGTATCGATTGGGTCACCTTCTGGTTCGTCGCGGTGTTTTTCACCATTGCAGTTATGATCGCGCTGGTTGCACGGGTCGCCGATGGTGTGCATGCATCGGCCCAACACAGAGCGGTGGTGGCCCAGGAATCGCTGTCCGCCACGACTGATGCTGCGCTGCGTCGACATCGGTCCGAGGTGGGACGGGACCTGCACGATGCCTTGTCCGGCACTATTGGTGTGCTCATCACCCAGGCAGGTGCCGCAGAGCTGCTCTGGCACACCGATTCACGGCGCGCACTCGAGGCGCTCGCGGTGGTGACGGCATCAGTGGATCACGCACGAGATGACCTGGAGCATCTCGCCTCGCTCGTGGCGCCGGAGCAGTGCCAAGCGCGCGGTCTAGCCGACGTGCCAGAACTTGTCGAACGGCTCCGTGGGGCAAGTCTCGACATCGGACTCTCGCCGGGGCTGCCCGTTGTTGCGGGTCAGCTGGACACAGCGGCCTACCGAATCATCCAGGAGAGCCTTTCCAACGCCGCGCTCCATGCGCCGGGCTCTCGGGTCGAGGTGTCCATCGTTGTCACAGACGGATGGTTGAGGATTGACGTGGCTGATAACGGAGTGGGAGGCGCGTCGGGCGTTCGCGGCGGATTCGGTCTCGTTGGATTGCGTGAACGGGCCCAGCAGCTTGGCGGTCACGTGAACACAGAAGCGACCGCCGCAGGCTTTCGCGTTAGGGCGAAGCTGCCGCTCGTGGCGGAGGTGGTGACATGACCATCCGCCTGGTGATCGCTGACGACCACGTGCTGTTACGAGCAGGATTGGTCGCGATCTTTGGCACCGAGCCGCAACTCGAGGTGGTTGCTGAATGCGAGGACGGACCCGCGGCCGTAGCGATGTGTGCAAAGTACGCGCCCGACATCGTCCTGATGGATGTACAGATGCCCGGCGGCGACGGGATCACCGCGACCGAAGAGATCCTGCGTCGCTTCACGGACGTGCGGGTCATCGTGTTGACGCTGTTCGACCTCGACGATTACGTCATTCACGCCCTGCGCGCCGGCGCGTCAGGATTCTTATTGAAGACCACGCCACCGCAAGAGCTCATCCAGCGCGTGTTAGCGTGTGCCCGCGGTGAGTTGGTCCTCGGCTCGACGGTCATGTCCCGGCTCGTCGAATCCTACGTGCGCCAGGTGCCGCCGTCGGGTTCAGCGCTGTTGGGCACACTGACCGAGCGGGAACGTGACGTGCTGCGAGCGATGTCGCGTGGGTTGTCCAACGCTGAAATCGGCGCGGACCTGTACCTGGCAGAGACCACTGTGAAGACACACGTGAGCCGGATTCTTGAGAAATTTGGGGCCCGTGACCGCGTGCAGGCCATTGTGATTGCCCACCGGCACGGCATCGACGCATGACGGGTTTATCCGCACTAGTGTTGGCGCATTCGTCCGGTATCGGCGTGGAAATTGAAAAACGAAAGGTCCCTGTGCGCTTTTGCAAGTTCACAGGGACCTATACCGGGTGAGTAACGGGGCTTGAACCCGCGACCTTCTGGACCACAACCAGACGCTCTACCGACTGAGCTATACCCACCATGTCGAGCCAAACTCGACCGGTGTTGCCATCAGACAACGCCCTTTACTATAGCCCAGATTTTTAGTTTTGCCTAATCTTGGTCCCGCACGAGCTCCGGTTCAGCATAGAGCACTAATTCATCGCGAATTTTGCGGGCTTCATCGACACTCGGGCCCGGGGGAGGGACCATAATCGCCTCGCGGTAATAGCGTAGTTCGTTGATCGAGTCGGTGATGTCGCCCAGTGCGCGGTGGTTGCCCAGCTTCTGAGGTGACTTTTCATACGCGTGCGGATACCAGCGTTTGGCGAGTTCTTTAATCGAAGAGACATCAACGATGCGGTAGTGCAGGTGCGCGGCCAGCTCTGGCATCTCTTCAAACAGGAATCGCTGGTCCTGGCCGACGGTATTGCCCGCCAGGAGCGCGGTGCGTGGTTCAGGACAGTACTGTTTGACGTAGTTCAGCAGTGTGGCTTCGGCTTCTGCTGCGCTGACGCCGTGTTCCCACTGTTCGGCCAGACCGTTGTCGCGGTGCATCTGCACGACCACCGGATCCATCTGTTCAACCGCTGCCAAGGGTGGTTTGATGATGATGTCGATACCGTCGTCGAGGATATTGAGATCCGCGTCGGTGATGATGATGGCCACTTCGACCAGGGCATCGATGCCGGGGTAGAGCCCGGTCATCTCGGCATCAAGCCACACCAGGTTGCGGCTCTGGTCTTTCGAGGCAGCCGAGGGCGGGTCGAATGGTTCGGGTGTTTTGGTGTTGTCCAAGTTATTTCTCCTACCTAAGGTGTCGAAGTTTAGCCTACCGATGTCCGGTGATACATTTATCCCCAACGTCATTGATATCAAA
>CALBOC010000232.1 GCA_937896705.1 uncultured Micrococcaceae bacterium
CCGGACCCTTCACGTTGGTGATTGATTCCGATGATTTGGCAGCCCCGCGACGTGGTGTGTCATAAACTCCTGCTATGAGCCGGAACTCCGCCCAGAAGTATCAACGCCAAGAGCGCAGAAAAGCCACCATAATGATCATCATTGGTGTGCTGTTCACCGCTTGTGGCGTGTTCATCTGGTTTACCGATAGTCCCTGGTTAGCTCTGACAAGTGTGGTCTTCGGTCTGGCAGTCATCTTGGGCGGGATGCTCACGTGGACCCAATCTGACGGTTCGATGGGCTCACTTAGGGTCCTCATCGGCGCATGTGTCATGTTTGCTATCCTCTGCGCAGTGACGGTCGTCCATGCGACGATTGCCCCGCAAGACTTCGACGGTATGCTCAGACCGCTTCATGCACTCGTAGCCGGCTCCCTCGGCCTGACCTTATTCGGTGGGGGCCTGATCTTCCTCCTGATTAGATCCCTCAGAAAGGGCCGCTCGCGAGCGGCTACTCCCCCAGCGGCCGAATCAGTTGCCTCTGATGCTTCTCAGAACGCTGCAAGACCCCCGAGAGATAATTCGAAGCCTCACCAGCCGAAGTAACCGTAACCCCAAGCTCGTCACGGGCACGGCTGGCAGCCACACAGCAGGGGTCTTTCTCGAAGGTCTACATTCGTGTTGTTCAAAAGCTGGTAAATCAGCCAGCTGCTAGGCAGTTGATATTTCCGCGGTCCCGGCATCGATAATCATGACACACTCAAATTCCATGCTTTAATGCGTCGCTACGAACCATCACGCCGATGGCATCCGGGGCCACATCGTCGGCCTCCCAAAGAGCGGGCCGGTCGGCGGGTGATTGTTGTAGGCCCGCAATGACGCTGCGAACCAGCCCGATCTAGACGTCATCGTTCAAGGTAACCGGCTAGCTGCTCAAACACTCGACCTCAACCGGCCCTGAGCTCGGCTCCGTGCTCAATTCGAAGGCGTTGTCGGCTGGCTTGCATGACCCGGCGTCTAAATGATGTGATTTACGGCGGCAGGGTCCGGCCCGACCACCTCGACCGGGCGGTTTCGCGAGCAGCGCTTCGGCGCGCAGAAATCGACCTAGCGAATTCGTCGTTTCGCCGACCCTGAATGTTGAGAGCTAAGGTCGCGTGTTCTAGCAGCTGGCTCTCGGCCAACCACGGTGCCGGGTCAATGACATACGCCACTCGAGCATTTTCATGCATCCAATCCGTGAGGACTGATTCCTGCCCCCATATCTCGCGGCCGTTGCGAATGTCGAGGGTCAGACCAAGTGGCTCCATGAGGAGCACTCCGAGGGTGCGCCGCAATGTGGAGCGTGAGGCATTCCCGTTCACGTGTTGGTTGAGACGCTTCCTGAGGTTGCCTTTCGATCTACGCCCGGCCGCACTTGGTTTACGAGGCGAGATGCCCACGTACAATAACTCAAAGCCATCGTGCTGTCGATAAGCAGCGGCAGGGACTTCAAGACTCCCTGCACGCATCCACCAACCGTAGATCCCCGGTTTTGCAGGTGTGCTGAGGACATCAGACGGATGCGTGAGTACCTCCGGAGCGAGAATCTGCTGTGCAGCACGCGAGAGTTTAGACATAGTACCAACCTCGACCGGTTCAGTTCGTATCCACCGGCAGCCTACCGAACGGGCACCCTAAGATACCACGCCTTAATCACAGGGGTGGTAGCCATCGGCGAAGCGCCTGGTACCGACTCGTATCAGACCGCGCCGAAAATTGCATCGCCGATCGAATTGTTTGATTCGATCGGCGATTGGCGGATTACGTCTTATGAGAGGCTAACCTTCTGGGACACGTCTTCTTCGTCGTCTTCTTCGGGTACGTGGTCGACACCGGTTTCGGCACGCTGTTCGTCGGTAATCGGCGCGGGCGCATCGGTCAAAGGGTCGTGACCGTTGCCGGTCTTCGGGAAGGCAATGACTTCACGGATGGAGTCGGTGCCGGCCAGTAGTGCCACAATGCGGTCCCAACCAAAGGCGATACCGCCGTGTGGTGGAGCACCGTACTGGAAGGCATCCAGGAGGAAGCCAAACTTTTCTTGGGCGTCTTCATTGGAAATACCCATGATGTTGAAGACGCGTTTTTGTACCTCTTGGTTATGGATACGGATCGACCCGCCACCGATTTCATTGCCGTTAGCGACGATGTCGTAGGCGTATGCCAAGGCGTCACCCGGGTTGGTATCAAAGGTGTCCATAAATTCCGGTTTGGGCGAGGTGAATGCGTGGTGGACTGCTGTCCATGCGCCATCACCAACGGCTACATCACCTTCGGCTTCGGCTTTTTCTGCCGGTTCAAACATCGGGGCATCCACGACCCACACAAAGGCCCAGTCTTGTTCATCGGCGGGAACCTCAGAGTTGGGCTTAATCAGCCCGATCCGGTGAGCGATCTCCACGCGTGCGGCACCGAGTAAGGCGCGGGATTCATTGGGTTTGCCGGCGGCAAAGAAGATCGCATCCCCCGGGTTGGCCCCGACTTTGACAGCCAGCCCCTCACGCTCAGCCTCCGAGATGTTACGAGTGACCGGTCCGGTGAGTTCGCCGTCTTCCTTGTACAGGACGTAAGCCAGACCGTGCGCACCACGTTGTTTAGCCCATTCCTGCCAAGCGTCGAGTTGCCGCCGCGGCTGGGAGGCGCCGCCTGGCATGACCACCGCGCCGACGTAGTCGTTCTGAAAGACCCGGAACGGGGTGTCCTTAAAGTATTCGGTCATCTCGGTCAGTTCTAGACCGAAGCGCAGATCGGGTTTGTCCGTGCCGTATTTTTCCATCGCCTCGTGGTAGGTGATCCGCGGGAACGGAGCGGGCAGGTCCACTCCGATAAGCTGCCAGATGGCAACCAACAGCTGTTCAGCAAGCTCAATGATGTCGTCTTGTTCGACAAAGGACGCTTCGATATCAAGTTGGGTGAATTCCGGCTGGCGGTCGGCTCGGAAATCTTCATCGCGGTAGCAGCGAGCGATTTGGTAGTACCGTTCGATTCCGCCGACTTGAAGTAACTGTTTGAACAACTGTGGTGACTGCGGCAGCGCGTACCAGGATCCTGGGTCTAACCGAGCTGGGACCAAAAAGTCGCGGGCACCTTCAGGTGTGGACCGGGTCAGGGTTGGGGTTTCCACCTCAATGTAGTCCTGGTCAGCCAACAGGTTGCGGGCCACGC
>CALBOC010000233.1 GCA_937896705.1 uncultured Micrococcaceae bacterium
GGACCAAGCGGGGACGGTTAGCGGGTGCCACCACCACGGGTGGCTGACCCGCCGCCGTCCTCGTCACGGCGCTTGAGATAACGTTCGAATTCTTTGGCGATCTGCTCTCCCGATGCTTCGGGCAGTTGTTCGGTATCCCGAGCCTCTTCCAGCTGTTGGATATAGGCGGCCACATCAGGATCTTCGGCGGCGAGCTCGTTCACGCCACGTTCCCACGCGGCGGCGTCATCGGCCAGGGTTTTCAGGTGCAACCGGAGCCCCAGTAAGTCTTCAAGTTCTCGAACCATGGCAAGCTGCGCCTTGGGGGAGGGGGACTGTGCGACATAATGCGGCACAGTAACCCACGTGGCGATGGTGGGCCAGCCCCGATTCACGGCCGCATCTGTCAGCACCCCGGTAATCCCGGTGGGACCCTCATAGGTCGGTTTGAGATAGCCTTCGAGCGCATCGCGCAACGCTTGGGAAGCAGAGGATTTTGTTGGCGTCAGCGGACGTGAATGCGGCACATCGGCCAGCAGTGCGCCCGTAACGACCACAGCATCGATATCCCACTCTTCGGCAGCATCGAGGATCTCTTTGACAAATTGGCGCCATCGCAAGCTGGGCTCTGTGCCCAGGACGAAATAGAGTTCGGGCTGATCAGCGTGGACCTGTCCAGCCAACGCATGGAAGACTCTGGTGCGCGGCCAATCAAGCTGGCCGGTACCGTCAGCATTGCGCGTCACGACCGGGCGAGTGACCTGGTAGTCGTAGTACTCATCTTGGTTTAATTCCGAGATGAGTTCCGCGTTGGTTTGGCGGGCTATTTCTTCCACCGCATCGGTGGCCGCATCCCCGGCATCGGACCAGCCTTCAAACGCAGCGACCAGAATCCGCGCGGGACGAGACGTCCGGCCCGACAGAGCTGGGGTGTACTGTGTCAACCAGCCCAAGAAGCTCCGGTCAGTACCAGAAAAATCAGACATACAATCCATTCGATACGTTCAACAAAACTAGTCTCTCCAGCTTAGCTAACTCCGCAACGCGCACATAACCACGCCGTCAGCGCAAACTCGGCGCACCCGGCAGCGCTCGGGAGCGGACTGGCGAAAATGTGGCAGAGTTTAACCACACACCCCTGTCAACGACCAGAAGGACGGAGCCCGGCCATGACCTCCAAAAAGGGCCTGAAGATTGCCTCCGTGGCCGGCGTCCCGATCTATGTCAGCTGGTCGTGGTGGATTTTTGCGGCCCTACTGATGGTGGTGTTCCAGCCTACCTTTGCCCAGGCACTTCCGGATGCCTCAACCGCATGGACCTGGGCGGTGTCTGCATTCTTTGTGCTCATCATGTTCGGCACCGTGCTGATCCATGAGTTGGCTCACGCCTTGGCGGCCATGGCTTTTGGCTGGCAAGTCAACGAAATCACCCTGAACTTCTGGGGCGGGGTGACGATCTATCAGCACTCTTCCACCGGCCGCGCACAAACCCCGCTTCGGTCATTGACCGTAGCGATTGTTGGACCGATATCGAACCTTGTCATTGCAGGGGTCGCGTGGCTTTTACTGCAGGTCTTATTGGACCCCACCGGCACGACCATGGTCGTACTGAATCTCACGGTCTGGACGAACCTGCTGATTGGGATCTTCAACCTGTTACCCGGTCATCCGCTCGATGGGGGACGGGTGGTCGAGTCCTCGGTGTGGGCGGCCACCGGTTCCCGCGCGCGGGGCATGCGGGCTGCTGGCTGGTCCGGTCGCATTATTGTGGTAGCACTCGTGGTCGGCGTGGTACTCCTGCCGTGGTTATCGACCGGGGAACCCTGGATCTTCGGATTGGTAATCGCCGCACTCATCGGGACGATGCTCTGGCAAGCTGCCACCAGCTCGATCCGGGCCGCAGAACTGCAGTTGGTTGCTGAACGGATGCGCATCACCGATTTGATGACCCCGGTCCGTACCATCCTGTCAGATGCCTCCATCACCAAACTCACCCCGCTCATCACCGGAACCCACCCCGGATTTGAATATGAACAACTTCCAATCGCGGTCCTCGACCTTTCCGAATCCACCGGCCACGAGCAGCTGGTTGGCCTCGTGGACTATGGTGCACTTTCCGGTGTGCCCCGCGGATCATGGCATTTACCGGTCAGCGTGGTGTCTCGAAGGGTTAATCCCGCGGCACGCATCAGCGCTCGGGGTGCCGTCAACGAATTATTCGAACGATTCATGGAGTTTCCGGACGAAGTCATCGCGGTGGTCGATGATTCCGAGACCCCACATCGAATTATCGGCATCGTGGACCCCGATCTTGTGGCCAGACGCCTCCATGCCTAAAGCACGGTTTTTGAAAGGACTATGACATGACTACAGCGGGTAATTCCACCCAACCGATCGGTGCCCTCGCTCGACGAGGCCCATTGCGTGCCGGCGAACGGGTGCAATTGACGGATGAACGCGGCAAATTGCACACCATCACCCTGATGGACGGCGAATCCTTCCACACCCAACACGGGGTGCTCCACCACGACGAGATGATTGGTGGCCCCGAAGGTGTCGTCATAGAAAATACCCACGGGTTCGAATACCAGGTGCTTCGTCCATTAGTTTCCGATTACGTACTGTCGATGCCGCGTGGCGCGACCGTCATCTATCCGAAAGATACCGGCCAGATCGTGCACATGGCCGATATTTTCCCTGGCGCCAGAGTGCTAGAGGCCGGGGTCGGGTCCGGCGGCTTGTCCATTTCGTTGCTGCGTGCCGTCGGTGAAGCAGGCAAGGTCTTCTCCTATGAACGACGCGCAGATTTCGCTGAAATCGCCGAGGCAAATGTAACAACGTTTTTTGGCCAAAAACATCCAGCCTTTTCGATCACGCTGGGCGATGTCCAAGAAGAAGCGATTCAGGAGCATGAACCGGGCAGCATCGATCGGGTGGTGTTGGATATGTTAGCCCCCTGGGAGGTCGTGGATACGGTAGCAACGCTGCTGCGGCCCGGGGGAGTCTGGCTCAATTACGTCGCCACTGCCACCCAGCTGTCGCGCATCCACGAAGCCATCCGAGACGACGGACGGTTCACCGCGGCCGAAGCCTCCGAAACGATGGTCCGGGGGTGGCATCTAGACGGTCTGGCGGTCCGACCGCAGCATCGCATGGTCGGGCACACCGGGTTTTTGATCATGGCGCGTCGTCTGGCTCTAGGGCAAGAGGGCCTGGAACTGCGCCGCCGCATCAAGACCTTCAAACAAGAAGACATGGATATCTGGACGCCCGAAGCAGCCGAAAAATGGCGCCCTGAAGAACACGGTCACCGCGAACCGACCATCAAGCGCGCCAAAAAAGCTGTCCGGCAATCCAAAGCCCAAGCACAACGAGCAACAGAATCCTTGGACCCTGAGGCTGCGCTGCGGAATTCGCCACTAGACGATGAGCAAGAGGCATAAACGCCCCACGAACTCCACGAAGCCGCGTAGACTATTGAGCACATGACCATGGACTATTGGAGGTAGCGTTAGCTTGGCTGACAACACGCCGATCGAAACCCCCCGGGAATCCGTATCTGCCCAGGTACATAATGATTTGCGGCTCAAATACGATTCGACGCGGCGTCGGCTTGCCACCTTAGTGGAAGATAATCGGCAATTGCGGGCAGATCTTGATACCGCGGCGCGCAATAACCGACGCATGGTGGACATCCTGAATTTGACCAGGGATGAAATCACCACGCTCAAAGACTCCATCGCCGATAACGCCCAACCCCCATTTAGTTTTGGCACCGTCTTAGAAGTCCATGCCGGGCGAGAACACAACCCCGACCTCGAGCTCCCCGCAGCAGCCAGGCCCAGTGCGGATATCCTGTATTCGGGACGCAAAATGCGCACCCACATTTCCCCGCTACTGAACCCGCAAGCCGTCACGGCCGGTAGTGAAGTCCTCCTGGATGAGGGATTATCGATCGTGGCGGTGCTGGGAGCTAGTCCCACCGGTGAAACCGGACGGGTCAAGGAAGTCCTAGACCAACAACGGCTGGTCGTTGTGGGGCGCTCCGATGACGAGCACGTGGTCAAACGTGGCGGAACCTTGCAGGATCAACGGATCCGTATCGGCGATGCCGTGCTGGTGGATTACCGTTCGGGGTACGCAACCCAGGTGTTGGATATCTCCGATGTCCAAGATGTCATGTTGGAAGAAGTCCCCGATGCGACCTTCGACGATATCGGTGGTCTTGGTGAGCAAATCGAACAAATCCGGGATTCGGTGGAATTACCGTTTCTGCACCCCGAGTTGTATCACGAACACAACTTAGAGCCCCCCAAGGGTATCCTGCTCTACGGGCCCCCAGGTACCGGTAAAACTCTCATCGCCAAAGCTGTGGCGCAATCCCTTGCCGAACGAGCCGATGGGGTAGACCACTCATATTTCTTGAACATCAAGGGCCCAGAATTACTCAACAAGTATGTTGGTGAAACCGAGCGCCACATCCGCACCATTTTCTCGCGAGCGCGAGATATGGCCTCTGACGGGTATCCGGTCGTGATCTTTTTCGATGAAATGGAGTCCCTGTTCCGCACCCGCGGCAGTGGCACCTCATCCGATGTTGAAACCACCATCGTGCCCCAACTGTTGGCCGAGATCGATGGGGTTGAGGCCTTACAGAATGTCATCGTGATCGGTGCTTCCAACCGCGAAGACATGATTGATCCGGCGATCTTGCGGCCGGGCCGTCTCGATGTGAAAATTCGGGTCGATCGCCCCGATGCCACCGGGGCAGAAGAAATCTTTGGCATCTATCTGACCAAGGAGATTCCGATCCACCCTGATGAGACCGTGGCGCACGGCAGCGTCTCCGGCGCACTGGAGCACATGATCGAAGAGTCCGTCGAGGCACTCTATGCTCGCAATGCCGCCAACGCGTTCGTGGAAGTCACATACCACGACGGGACCACCGAGGTGTTGTACTTTGCCGACTTCGTATCGGGTGCGACGATCGCCAACATTGTCGATCGGGCCAAACGGTTAGCCATCAAGGACCACCTGGAGGCATTGGGCACCAACCAGCGGGCCGGCAAAGGGCTCAAAACCCGTCACCTGCTCCAAGCGGTCCGGGAAGAAAAAGCCCAGCAGCTCGATCTGCCGGATACCTCGGCGCCACAGCAGTGGTTACGTTTGGCCGGGCACCGCGGTGGTCAGGCCATCGCGCTGCGAGTGTTACAGGACGGTCCTACACCATGAGCGCACCGTCACTGATACCGGCCGAGTTGGCTCAAAAGTTTGGCCGTCCCACGGTCGGCTACGGCGTACACCGGGTCGTCGGATTAGAAACAGAGTTCGGTATCCACGCCCCGGCACACCCGCAAGCTTCGCATTCGGTGCTGTCTTTGGAACTGATCAACGCCTACGGGCACAAACTTGCCTCAGCAGGAACGCATGTCGCCAGCACCGAGTGGGACTACAACGAAGAATCGCCACTCAGCGATGCTCGCGGGTGGCAGATGCCCCGATCGACCGCCCACCCCAGTCAACTGACGGATCAAGTGATGGTCAATGACAACGGGCAGGAGCTCCAAATGTTGGTGAACCTGATCCTGCCAAATGGGGCCCGATTTTATGTTGATCATGCGCACCCGGAGTATTCTTCGCCTGAAACCACCAACCCGCTGGATGCGGTGATCTGGGATCAGGCAGGAGACCGGATCGCCCAGCAGGCCGCGGACCACATCGGTGCCTCCGACGGTGCGCCCCAGGTGCTGTTATATAAGAACAACACCGACTCCAAATCCGTGTCCTACGGTGCCCATGAAAATTATTTGGTCTCCCGTGAACTGGACTTTGAGGAACTGACCGAATACATCATCGGGTTTTTCACCACTCGACAGATCATCACCGGCGCGGGCCGGGTTGGAATTGGCAATCTCAACCAGCACCCTGGCTTCCAGATTTCCCAACGCGCAGACTTCTTCGAAGAAGAAGTGGGATTAGAAACCACCATCCGACGTCCGATCGTCAATACTCGTGATGAACCCCACGCCAAAGCTGACGCCTACCGACGTCTGCACGTCATCATCGGTGACGCCAACCTGTCCCAATATTCAACGTGGCTGCGGGTGGGTATGACGTCGCTGGTGCTATCGATGATTGAGCTTGGCGAGCTGCCCATGATGGAACTGGCCGAACCCGTCAAAGCGCTGCAAGCGATTTCTCACGATCCGAGCTTGCAAACTCAGGTGCTGGTGAATGGGCGAGGCTGGCTGACAGCCATCGAGATTCAGCGTATCTACCAACAAGCCGCCCGGGACTATCTGGACCGCTACGGGATCACCGACGACCAGAGCCTCGAGGTTGTCGATGCGTGGGCCGAGGTGCTTGAACTCCTGGAACATGATCCCATGCAACTGGCTGATCGGCTCGACTGGGTAGCGAAATATCAGCTCCTCAACGGGATGCGCGAACGTCACGGCCTGACCTGGGACAACGCGAAGCTGGCGATGCTGGACTTACAGTGGGCCGACCTTCGTCAGGACAAGGGATTATACAACACCCTGGTGGCAAAGGGGGCGATGCGCACCATCGTGTCTGAAGAACAGATACAACAGGCGATAAATCTACCCCCGGCCACCACCCGGGCGTGGACCCGCGGGCGGCTCATTGACCGTTTTGGTGCACACCTTGCCGGCGTATCCTGGGAATCAGTGCTAGTTCGCCCCTTCCGACACGGCCCGATTCACCGGTTCTATCTGCTGGAGCCACTGGAAGGGACCCAGGATTCGCACAACGGTCTACTGCATCCTGAAAAGCCCCAACTGAGCCTGGAAGACACCGCGGCCAATCGTGCGGAAATAGCGCAACTTCTTGAGCTGTTACAACCGTACAGCGTCACCACGGACTAACCCCCTGCCACAAACGAAAGGAGCCCAGCATGGCACAAGAACAACGCCGCCAAGCCCAACAGCGCGCTGAAGACACCTACCTACCGGATCCACCAGCTGGTGGTGCCCCAGCAGCAGGTTCGGCTGCCGCACAGACCTCTGACCTCGACTCGCTCTTGGATGAAATTGATGATGTTTTAGAAGTCAACGCTGAAGAATTCGTCCAAGGTTTCGTTCAAAAAGGCGGCCAGTAACCTCCTGGCCCGCTGACATTGTCCCGTTTCCTAGAAAGACCACACTCGCCAACCATGATTTCGCCTAACCCGCCGCTGGGGATGGATGCCTCCTTTGTCGCCCACCTACAACACCAGCATCCCGACTTGCTGCCACAAACCACTGGGGAACGCCCCGACGTTGCCGAAGCGACGACCATCACCGCGCTAAGCTTTGCTACCGGTGTGGTGATGGCTGGTGATCGGCGAGCCACCATGGGTAACCGCATTGCGTCGTCGACTATGGAGAAGGTCTTCGCTGCCGATTCGCACTCGCTGATCGGGGTGGCCGGGGTCGCAGGATTCGCGGTGGATCTGGCGCGATTATTCGCGGTAGAACTCGAGCATTACGAAAAGCTTGAAGGCACCCAGTTGAGTCTGACCGGTAAAGCCAACCGGTTGTCGGCACTGGTTCGAAATCAACTCCCGCACGCGCTCCAGGGACTGTCTGCGGTACCAGTCTTTGCTGGTGTGATGCCCGGCACCGATGACGCCAAGATTTTCTCCTACGACGCTCTTGGCGGCCGCTTCGAAGAACAGCACTGGTCCTCGATCGGTTCGGGCTCACCATACGCTGCTACCACCCTGAAACGCCTGTGGTCCGCTGATGCTTCTCAAGAACAAGCCATTGATGCCAGCCTGCAAGCGCTCATCGACGCCGCTGATGCCGACGCCGGTACCGCTGGGCCAGATCCGCGGCGCGGGCTGTACCCGCTGGTCTACGTGGTAACCGGAGCCGGCGTCACGCAACTAGACCAAGCTGTCATCGCAGAGCGCGTCGCCGGGTTGGAGGACTATACCTAATGCAACCACCGATCTATGTTTCACCCCAGCAACACATGGAAGATCGGGCGGATTTTGCGCGAGCAGGAATCCGTCGCGGTCAACCGGTCGTGTTTGCCTCCACCGTCGAAGGCATTGTGTCCCTGACACATAACGCCTCCAAATCGCTCTTCAAGCTCTCTGAGATCTACGATCGGATCTCCTGGGGTGCTGTGGGCCGGTACAACGAATTCGAAGCCTTGCGGCAAGCTGGCATCCGGTACACCGATACCCGCGGCTACGCCTACGAGCGCATCGACGTCACCGCCCGAGGCCTTGCCAACATGTACGCCCGCACCCTGGGCGAGCTGTTCTTATCCGGAGCCAAACCGTTTGAAGTCGAGATGGGGGTGGCCGAAGTCGGGCACACACCCGCAACCGACCGGTTATACCAGATCGGCTTTGACGGCACCCTACTAGAACACGACGGCCTGCTGGTGCTGGGCGGCAACGAACAACAACTGCGCCAGCAATTAGCCTCCGAGCTCGGTGATGAACCTGGCGAACTTGCTAACACCATTGCCGTCATCCGACGGGTGCTCGGCACCACGGATACCCACGTAGAGTTGGCGCTATTGGATCGTGACCCCCAAACACTGCGGGGAACCCACCGGGCATTTCGCCGTCTTGCTCCCCAGGCATTTTAGGAGGCCTTTTGGATACCCGCATTATGGGTGTAGAAACCGAATACGGCCTTCACACCGTGCATCCCACCAAACGACCGCTCGCACCCGACGAGGTTGCCCGTTACATGTTTAAACCGGTCGTGGCCTGGGGAAACTCTTCTAACGTGTTCATTCCCAACGGTTCCAGGCTGTACTTAGACGTGGGGTCGCATCCCGAGTATGCGACCGCAGAAACCACCCGCGTAGATGAACTCATTGCCTCTGATGCCGCCGGCGATGCGATCATGCACCAACTGGTGTTCCAGGCCCAACAGGCTATGGCAGACGACGGGTTTGACGGGGAGGTGTATCTGTATCGCAATAATGCCGACTCGCTGGGCAATTCCTATGGCAGTCATGAAAACTACATGATTGAACGCACCACCCAGTACCGGCGCCTCACCTCAGCCCTGCTCCCGTTTTTGGTGACCCGGCAGCTGATCGCCGGTAACGGGGTCGTGATCAAAGACCCCAGCGTGCTCCCACTAGCTGATCAGTTCCCGACGCGGGCCGAACCACACTTTGCGTTTTCCCAACGCGCCGATTACATGCATGAGGCCGTGTCCTCGTCGTCCACCCGGGCTCGGCCCATGATCAACACCCGTGACGAACCCCACGCGGACTCGACCAAGTACCGTCGTCTCCACGTGATCGTCGGGGACTCCAACATGTCCGAGACCACCCAGCTGGTCCGATTTGGTACCACCGAACTGATGCTGCGGATCATTGAGTCGGGCAAACCGCTGCGGAACTTGCAGTTAGCCCACCCGGTGCGGGCGATCCGTCAAACATCGCATGATCTCACCGGCAATACGCCGCTCGAGCTAGCCGATGGCCGGACCATGACGGCACTAGAAATCCAAGAATTTTATTTCCAAACCGCCAAAGAATTTCTTGCCCAGCAGGGCCCCCATCACGAGCATCTAGACCAGGTCATGGATTTATGGGAACGCACGCTCACAGCGATCTCTACCCAGAATTTCTCGTTGATAGACACCGAGATTGATTGGGCCATTAAACTGAAATTCTGTACCGCCTATGCCAAGAAACATCAGTTGGACTGGGATGCGGCACGTTTAGTCCAACTGGATATGGCCTACCACGATATTCACCCCGAGCGCGGCCTGTTTAACCTGTTAGAGGCGAGGGGAGCGGTGGCCCGATTTTTGACTGAGGCCCAAGTTGATGCTGCGCATGACAATCCGCCGGCCACGACCCGGGCGCTGCTGCGCCACCGTTTTATTGAAACAGCCCGGGCGCTGGGCATGGAGTACTCCATGGACTGGACGCATATGAAACTCAACAACCATCCGATGCACACGCTATATATTCGCGACGCATTCGAAACAGATATTTCGATCGTCGATGACCTGTTTGCTAAAGTCGCTTGAGCTGACCAATCGACGGTTCACCACCCACACACAAGGAAATTCATGTCAACTCAACACAGCCGGTCTAAACTCGTCACGCTCACGGGTGTCCTCCTCAGCGCAGCTCTAGGTCTTACCGCTTGCGGCGGCGACGATGAGAACGACGCCCAAGCTAATACAGCAGCCCCCGACGTTGAGATCACCTATGAGATTTCGGAAGACACCGAAGAAGTCGAAATTGACGGTGAGCTAGCGATGGACGAACCGGCCGCCTGGCTGATTTCCGAAGGTGACGGGGAGCCTCTCGAAGAAGGCGACCTGCTACATATCCTCAGCGCGGACATTGACATCCAAAACCAAGAAATCAATGCTCACGACTTCGACCTCGGTGGTCAAACCCTGCAGTTATCTGAAGAATTTGAGGGGCTGAATCCAAAAGCCTACGAGACCCTAGTGGGTGCTCCCACGGGATCGGAGCTGGCGTACTATCTTCCTGCCGATACGCTGGGCCAAGACACTCCCGCTTACCTGAATATCATTGCTGTTGAAGACACCCTGGCTACGCATGCGACCGGGGAGCCCGTAGATACAGCAGAGCTCAATAGCGCCCTGCCAGAGGTCACGCTCGATGAAGAAACCCAGGCCCCCAGCATCGCCGAACCAGAAGGTGAAGCACCCGACGAACTCGTGGTGGATGTGCTCAAAGCCGGTGACGGACCCGAAGTCCAGTCGGGTTCCAAAGTAACTATTCAGTACCGCGGTATCAAGTGGTCCGATGGGGAAGAGTTTGATTCCTCTTGGGGCCCCGACAACACCGGTTCGCCGACAGCGTTTGAACTGCGACAGCTCATTGCCGGCTGGCAAGAAGGCCTGGAAGGCCAGCAAGTCGGGTCACAAGTGATCATGTCAATTCCACCGGAACTAGCTTACGGTGAAGAGGATCACGAACTACAAGATGAAACGCTAGTCTTTGTCATCGACATCCTGCACACCGCAGATCCTGTCCCAGCTCAATAACCACTGGTAAAGACTCAACAGAGGAGACCCCTATGTCATTTGGTAAACGCGAACTGGACCGCACCCGCCCAGAGATTGACTTCCCCGGCGAGACACCACCCGAAGACCTCGTGATCGAAGACATCATTGAAGGCACTGGCAAAGTCGTGACCCCCGGAAGTCCCATTTCCTGTCACTACGTCGGAGTCGCCTGGTCAACCGGCGCAGAATTTGACGCCTCCTGGAACCGTGGCGAACCGTTGGACTTCACCGCAGGCGTCGGTCAGGTCATCCAGGGCTGGGACCAAGGCCTGCTGGGTATGAAAGCCGGCGGCCGTCGCCGCCTGGAAATCCCACCGCATCTGGCCTACGGGGAAACCGGTGCAGGTACCGATATCGGACCGAACGAGACCCTTATTTTTGTGGTTGACCTGGTGGAGGTCCGCTAACCGTGTCCCGGTCCGCGGAACGCATCGTTTCGCTGCTCTGGCTTCTGTTAGAAGCCGGAGCGACCGGTCGCACCAAAGCGGAGATCTTCAACTACCTCTACGATCATCTCGACACCACTGCGGCCGCCAAGCAGCGTCAGTTTTCCCGTGACAAGGAGGTTCTGACCACCATCGGCGTACCCGTTGAGTGGCATCAGGACCTCAACACCGACGGTTCGTATCGCATCGATAACGACCGGCTGTATTTACCCGACCTGAGCCTGACCGAGGATGAAGTCCTCGCCCTACACCAGGCCCGTGCCTTGTGGATGAAAACGCCGATCGAAGATGCCATCCATAGTGCGCTGGCCCGGATGACGGCCAGCCGTCCCGCCACGCCACCGGTGGTCGGAGCTCAACTTGAGATGTCGCATCGGCTGCTGACCGACTTGGTGACCGCAGCCCGGGAGCAGACCCCCATAAAATTCCGGTATCGCACCGCAGGCAGTGATGCGATCGTCCAGCGCCATGTGCGTCCGTGGGCGATCCTGATGGCCCATCAGCAGTGGTACATGGTCGGATGGGATTTTGATCGTCGTGACGAGCGACTGTTCAAACTCAGCCGCATCGAGTCAAAAACCATTAGCGCATTGTCGGCAGATGCGATTTCCGTGGCCTCAAGCGCGTCGATGCGTCCCGCTGATTTCGATATCGAATCGATCCGTCGGCGGTTGTATCTCCAACAACCCGAAACAGCTGCCTATATATGGTTGCGCAGCGACACCCCATCTAGCCTGCGCGTCCGGGCACAAGCAATAGCGCAACGAAACGGTTGGGAATTATTGCAGCTGACCTACCAGGATGCGCTGAAAACCGCCGCCCGCGTTGCGGCTTTGACCACCCAGGCGCAAGTAGACCATGAACGCAGTCCAGAGTTAGCAGAACTCGTAGCCGATATCCTGGCGGTCGTTCGAGATGCACACGTTGGGGTCTCCCCATGGACCGTCCCCAAACTGCACAAGGTGGCTCGAACTCGGCGACGGACCCGAGATAAAGATGTGATCGCACGCCGTCTCGGGCTGGTGGCGGTTGTGAATCAGCACGGTGGGACGGTCTCCCGCGCCGACCTTCGGCAACGGTTTGGCATTGACGATGCGACGCTCACCGAGGATCTGCAAGCCATGCAGTTCTGGGGCATGCCCGAAACCGATTTCGCGGGTCGACAGTTCGAGATCGATCCGCTGGCTGATCCGGTTCAAATAGCCAACGCCGAACTCCTGGCTCAGCCCTGGCAACTCTCGGCTCCCGAAGCGCTCGGCCTGATCTCTGGACTCAGCGCGGTGCCTACCATTCCAGGGATTTCGCAGCGGCAGCGGGCAGCTGCCCGAACCTTAGAAGCCAAATTACGCGACGCCGTCGAGGTGGTTGCACCGCAGGTCGGCTCACCGGATCCCATTGTGCACCCGGACCTGAGCTTAGGTAAAGATGACGAAATCGCGGAAATCCTGCATCGGGCTGCTCAAGAGCAGCGCGTCGTATCCATGAGTTACTATTCGGAATCCTCCGGTACCATCGGGACCCGTGCCATTGAGCCCCTCAAACTGTTGTATGCCGGCGGTCACGGATATGTTCGGGCCTGGTGTCGTAGTACCGAAAGCTTACGCACGTTCCGTCT
>CALBOC010000234.1 GCA_937896705.1 uncultured Micrococcaceae bacterium
TCTCCAGAGCAAATGTTGACCATGGCCCGGCCCGGTGCAGTGCGGTATTTCCTGGGCCAAGCCCACTACCGGTCCCAACTTGATTACCATCCCGCAGCGCTACAGGAAGCCCAAAGTGCGCTGGAGCGCATTGAAGCGTTCCAAACTCGGGCCGCCAAGCTGGCTACCGAACCCGCCGGTTTAGCTAGTGCGCCCGAAGCTTTTGTCACCGCCATGGAAGACGATCTCAACGTGCCAGAAGCACTCGCCGTGCTGCATGCCACGGTGCGCGCTGGAAACTCCGCGCTGGATGCACAAGATACCGAAGCGGTGGGGCAGTACCTGAGCCAAGTCAACACGATGGTCGAGGTCCTGGGACTCAACTCGGCTGATGAATCCCGCAGCAGCACAGACACCGCCGCGTATCGGGCGCTAGAAGAACTTGTCGAGGCCCAAATAGCTGCGCGTGCCCAAGCACGGCAAGATCGCGACTGGGCAACGGCCGATTCCATTCGTGACCAGTTGGCTGCGGCAGGCATCATCGTAGAAGATGGTCCCGACGGCGCGACCTGGTCGATCACCGAGCAAAACTAATAGATTTCTCAATAGAAAGGACGAGCATATGAGTACTCGTCACGGGGGCTCTTCTCGAAAGAAGGGCCCAACGAAAGGTTCGGGCGGTCAAGGCCGTCGAAAGCTCTCCGGCAAGGGGCCAACCCCCAAGGCTTCAGAGCGAACCTGGCACAAAAACTATCGCCCCCCGGCGCAGAAACAGCGAAAGTCTGACCGGGGTCCTGATGCGGTCGCTGGCCGAAACCCAGTGGTCGAAGCACTCGAAGCGGAAGTTCCAGCCACCACGCTGTACGTCTCCGCCGGCGTGGAAATGGACGATCGCATCCGCAACTCGGTACGGATGGCAGCAGACCGCGGCATTCCCGTTATTGAAGCCTCCGAAGCTCAGCTGGCGCGTCTGACTGATAATGCCCGGCACCAGGGGATCGCCTTGCAGGTGCCTCCCTACGAATACGAAAACGGCATTGATCTGGTCACCGAATTGATGGCTGACTGGGAAAAGGGGTACCGGAAGCATCCGCCCTTGGTCGTAGCCCTGGACTCGATTACGGATCCGCATAACTTAGGTGCGATATTGCGTTCGGCAGCTGCCTTCAGCGCTGATGCCGTAGTAATCCCTACGCGACGTGCCGTCGGCGTTAACGCCACCGTCTGGAAAACCTCCGCGGGCGCAGCTGCACGAGTCCCGGTTGGACAGGTCACCAACCTCAACAACGCGCTAACCGAATACAAAAAAGCCGGTCTTTTCACTATCGGTCTCGATGGTGACGGGGACCAATCACTCCCCGGGTTGCCGTTGGCAACCGAGCCGCTATGTGTCGTCGTTGGTGCCGAAGGCGCCGGACTATCGCGCCTAATCAGCGAGACGGTAGACCAAATTGTGTCGATTCCGATCTCGTCGAAGCTGGAATCTCTAAACGCCTCACTTGCTGCTGGGATTACCCTCTACGAAATTGCGCGACTTCGGCATAAGATTGACTAAGCCCACGGTTGTAACGTGGGACACAATCTATCGCTCACATCAGTCAAGAGTTGGAGTAATACATGAAGCGGACTACCCTGCTAAAAACAGTCGCGACCTCGGCGACCCTGGGTTTGCTACTCACCGCCTGTGGCGGCGACGACGGTGGCGGCGGTGATGCAGAAGGCGAAAGCTACAAAATCGGCATCGCCCAATACGTTTCGCACCCCTCCTTGGACGCCACCGCCCAAGGCATCAAAGATGTACTCGAAGAATCCGACCACGATATAGAGGTCGAAGAGCAAAATGCTCAGGCAGACCAAGCCACCATGAACAATGTGGTCGGCGGGTTTGCTGGTGACGGTGACCTAGACGCCGTCGTTCCAATCGCTACCCCCGTTGCCATTGCGGCTGCTACGACCATCGAAGACACCCCGGTTGTATTTTCTGCCGTGACCGACCCGGTCGATGCCGGGCTGGTGCCAGACTGGGATACTCCAGGTGAAAACGTTACCGGGGTTTCGGATATGAACCCCGTTGACGATCAGCTGCAGTTGATCCTTGATGTCGTCAGAGACGTCGAAGTCATTGGAATTCCATATTCGTCGGCTGAATCGAACTCGGTCGTCCAAGTTGAGGCAGCCCAAGATGCTGCCGAAGAGCTCGGGTTTGAAATCCAAGAGGTCGCGGTGACGAACACTTCGGAAGTTGCCCAAGGTGTGGAGTCCTTCAGTAACGTTGACGCCATCTACGTGCCAACGGATAACACTGTGGTCTCCGGTCTGGAAACCGTCATTTCATACGGTATCGATAACCAGATCCCCGTGTTTGCTGCCGAATCCGACTCGGTTGAACGCGGCACAATCGGCACGTACGGCCTGAATTACTACGAACACGGTCGTCAGACTGGGGAGATGGTGCTGTCGTTGATCACCGGGGAAGCCGAGGTGGCTGATACGCCACCAAGCCTGGCTGATCCAGAGGCGCTGGAATACACCTTCAACCTGGACGCTGCTGAACAGATGGGCGTCGAAATTCCTCAGGATATGATTGATGAGGCCAATATCGTCGGTGAAGATGGCGACGATGCCGCAACCGAAGAAGAGACCGCCACTGAAGATGACGCCGAAACAGGCGACGATACCGAGTAGATCTTAAGGGATCTCACACGGATAACAACTTACAAAACGGGCCTGGGTCAGCGATCGTCTGCCCGGGCCCGTTTCTCACTTATCACGAAAGGTGATTCCGTCCCGCTATGACCGTGACATTAGAACTCGGTCTCATATACGCCATTATGGCCCTCGGCGTGTATCTGACCTTCCGCATTCTGAATTTTCCAGACCTAACGGTGGATCAGTCTTTCACCACTGGTGCGGCGACGGCGGCGATTCTGATCGTAAATTACGATCTCGATCCTGTACTCGCATTAGGTGCTGCGTTCCTTGCCGGAGCGCTAGCCGGCGTTATCACCGGGTTGCTGCACGCCAAAGGTGGCATCAACCCGTTGCTCGCCGGGATTCTAACGATGCTTGCACTGTATTCCATCAATCTGCGAATCATGGGCAACCGCGCGAACGTTCCGCTGCTTGGTAACGATACGCTCTATACCTGGTTCAACAGCAGTGGCATTACCGGATGGACGCTCATTCTCGTGCTGGCCATTATCGTACTGGTCGTAAAGCTCGTACTGGACTGGTTCCTCGGTACCGATATGGGTCTCGGTCTGCAAGCTACCGGCGACAACGAAGAGATGGTGCGCTCATTTGGTGTCTCCACAGACACCATGAAGATCGTGGGACTGGCAGTCTCCAACGGTTTGGTAGGGATGGCCGGAGCATTTATCGCCCAAAAACAGGGTTCAGCTGACATCTCGATGGGTATCGGGTTGATTCTGGTGGGCTTGGCTTCCGTGATTCTAGGACAAGCACTCTTCAATAACCGTTTCGTGCATGGCTTTGCCAATACTGCTGTCGGGAAATTATTCTTCGGCTCCCGCAACCGCGAAGTATTAATCGCAACCACCGCGGTGATCATCGGATCCATCATTTACCGTGCCGCGGTGCAAGGTGCGCTGGCCGTCGGATTCAACCCGAACGATATGCGCTTGATCTCGGCAATCATTGTGGTAGTTGCGTTACTCGTTCCGAAGTGGCGGATCAGAAGACGGCCGAAGACGGCAGGCACCACAAGCACGGACCCAGCCTTCAAGGAGACCACCAATGCTAAGGCTTAAAAACGTCAACAAAACCTTCTTTCCGAACTCCATCAATGAGCGGATCGCGCTAGCCGATGTCAACCTTGAGCTAGACAACGGGGACTTCGTGACGGTTATCGGCTCCAACGGTGCGGGAAAGTCCACGGTTCTCAACACCATCGCCGGAAAAATCAACCCTGATACCGGAACGGTGGAAATCTCAGGCCGAAATGTAACCCGGATGAAAGACTACAAACGTGCGAAATACGTGGGCCGGGTTTTTCAGGATCCAATGGCAGGAACTGCACCTGACCTGACCATCGAACAAAACATGGCTTTGGCTGAACGCCGTGGCATGCGCCGAGGGTTGGCCTTTGGAATTACTAAGGCCAAGCGAAAACGATTCGCCGAAGAACTCGAAGTTCTCGAACTGGGCCTGGAACATCGCTTGAGTGCCAAGGTCGGCCTGTTGTCTGGTGGGCAACGGCAGGCATTATCGCTATTGATGGCCACATTTTCCAAACCCAAAATATTATTACTGGATGAGCACACCGCCGCACTTGACCCGGAACGTGCCCGACTGGTGACTCACCTGACCAAGAAAGTAGTGCAGGAACAAGAGCTCACCACGCTGATGGTCACGCACAATATGGGCCAAGCACTGGAAGTTGGTAACCGTTTGATCATGATGCATGAGGGACGAATCATTCTCGATGTGTCTGGTGCCGAGAAAGAAGCGATGACGGTAGAGGATCTCTTGGCCCAATTCTCCAGCATCAAAGACGCCGAAGTATCGGACCGAACGCTGCTGCAATAGCAGCTCGAACACCACCGCGGGTGCGAACTGACTCCAGTGCGCACCCGCGTTGGTGTTTCATCGGACCGGTAGCCACCAGCTTCCAGTTTCTGCCAAATTGAGAGACGTCGCTCACATACCTAAGGTGAACGGAAGGTTTCGCTGTTCCTAACGATCAAAGAGTTGTAAATACCTAAAGAAACCGACCGCCGGGCGAAGCTTCTGCCCGGTTTTGCGTTCTGAATTTAGGTGTGTATAGTTATCTCTCGTGCCCAGGGCAGACCG
>CALBOC010000235.1 GCA_937896705.1 uncultured Micrococcaceae bacterium
GCGACCGACATGGCAGCCAACAGGGCGACAGCGAGGCCATTGAGGCGGGCTCGTGATTGCGTGAGCTGCAAGCGCCGGTCGAGGAGTTTTTGCCAGGTGTCCAGCAGCGGTGTTTCAGCACCGTAAGCTCGCAGAGTGCTCATCCCATCGATGCTATCTACTAAGAGTGTGGACGAATCGGCGGTGACCAAAATTTCTTCCCGTCGTAGGTTTGCGCTGCGTCGGGCGATGAGTCCAGACACGACCAAACACACCACAATCATGCCCGCGGTGGCCCCGGCTAATGCCGGTGCGATGACCCACAGGGCAATGAGGTAGCCGACGGTCAGCAGCGCATCGAGACCGGCCCCCAGCAGGGTCACGCTCAACAAGGCGTGGATAGCGTGCGCTGACTCGACTCTGCCAAAGAGGTCCCCGACGGAACGACGATCGAAGAACTTTAAGGTTCGAGAAAACAGGGTGGTGGCCACGGACGTGCTGAGCTTGCCGGCCATCCGACGTTGAAGGGTCGCCAATGTCCAATCGCGCGCCAATGTCAGGAGGCCTACGACGCATGCAAGAGCCACCCCGATTGCCAGCCAGCGATGTGAATCCACCTCATCGGCGACCAGTGCATCAACGATGAATGCGGTGGTGACCGGCACGGCCAGGCCCCCGACGGCGAGTAAGACCGATAACGCTCCTGCTGCGGTTAGCGCGCTCCGCACGGACCGCAGCAGAGCGCCTAACACCTTCGGCGGGTTAGTCGGATTAGCACGCAGTTGTGGTTCAAGAATCGTCGGTGTGGTTGACTCATCGGTGGCACCCATGAACAGCACAAGCCCGCTGGTTTCTACGGCTAGCTGCTGCCGGGTCATGCGACGGCGTCCCACGGCCGGGTCCATGATCTCAACATAGTGAGCACGCACCCGGTCGACGATCACGTAGTGCTGCCGGGATAGATGCAGTAGCAACGGAAGCGGCAATTCGTTGATGCGCGACGCGAGCAATTTTGGGTCGACGAGTTGAGCCTGCAGGGGAAGACCCCAGCGTTGGCCGGTCTGGCGAATGAGCATTCCGGAGGAGCCGTCTCGGCCGGGATCCATATCGGTGCGGAGATCGATGAGATTTACGCCTATTCCCTGCCACCGTAATAGCGCGGTCAAACAGGCGGGGCCACAGTCGGTTTCGGCGGTTTGCAGCACAATCGGCACGCGAGGCATGAAGGTTCCTTACTGGACGGCAAAATGATAAGAGTGTAAACGCAGCTGGTTTCACGGGTCGAGCATACGGCGAGGCCCGTGAAGCCAACTGCGCTCGTGATCGGCCCGGTTTGCAGGGGCCTAGCGGCGATGATTGTTCTTCCTACTCCACGTGTACTGGAGGCCAGGGTTTGAAGCGATCCTCCCACGGAAAACGAGGGATGCAGCCATCGCGGACACCACCGTGAAAGTGAGCCAAATCGGTATCATTGAGTTCTCGGCCTAATCGGGCCGGTCGTGATTGAAACTGATGGGTCATTTGACCTGCACTCCTTTACAGTCACCCTCGTATTTGACGCTAGTACTACCGTCTCTATGGACCGTGATGGTCACTGTGCACTTGCCACCGGAGAAGCTGGCTAACTCAGCGTCATGCAGCGGACGGCCCAGCGCGACCGGATTCACGGGCTTGGTCGAGGGGCTCATCCTTGCACCGTGACATTGATGTTGACACCGCTGCAGTTGCCTTCGGTGGTAATCTTCGTGTCGCCACTGATGCGGTTGATTCGGATCGTACAGCTTTTCCCGCCGTGGAAGGCTGACAATTCCTCGTCCGTGAGGATACGGCCGAGGGTGAAAGTAGGGGTGTTCATGGTGTTCTCCTTTGGTGAGGTGTCGGAGGCCATGTGCCTTCGATCTGGTACCCATTGTTGTTGGAGAACACCTGCTGAACATCAGCCGTGGGCGGGGTTAGAGGTCATCAATTTGCGGTAGTTGAACCAGCCTAGGGGATGACGTGTGAGCATCGGAAGTGGGTTAGCCTTCGGGCTGGATTGGTCGGATCTCTTCTTCGGGAGTCTCTGCGGCACCGGCTTTTTCAGCGGCGCGGTGTGGGATGCGGCCACCAGCTAAGACCATCTCGACCTGACGCTCGGACAACCGGTGCCGCAGCGTGAGCTCTTCGCCATTGAGGTCAGCGGTGATCGTGGAACCCTGCTTCAGGGCCTCATGGAGACCGGTGAGGCGCAGCACATCGTCTTGATTGAGCCGGTCGTAGTCTTCAGGGTTTTCAAACTCGAGGGCCAACACCCCGAAGTTGGCGAGGTTTTGCCAGTGAATGCGCGCAAACGATTTCGCCACGACCACGCGCAGGCCAAGATACCGGGGCGCGATGACGGCGTGTTCTCGCGATGAACCTTGCCCGTAGTTGTCCCCGCCAATGATGGCATGCTCACCAGAGTTTTCTGCGGCCCGTGTGGGGTAGGTGTCATCGACCTGGATGTAGACGAATTCGGCCATCTTGGGGATGTTGCTGCGAAACGGCAGCACGCGTGAACCGGCCGGCATGATTTCATCGGTTGAGACGTTATCGCCGACTTTAAGTAGCACGGGCACTTCAAGTTCATCGGGGAGATCGTCGAACTCCGGTAGGGATTCGATGTTGTGGCCTTTGACCAGTTCGACTCGTTGGGCCTCTTCCTCGTCCAACGGCGGCAGCAGCATGTCATTGTTGACGCTGTATTGTTTTGGCAGCTGGAAGCTGGGGTATTCCATGTCCAGCTCGCGCGGGTCGGTGATCTTGCCGGTCAGTGCTGCGGCTGCTGCGGTTTCGGGTGAACATAACCAGACGGCGTCTTCGTCGGTACCCGAGCGCCCGGGGAAGTTTCGCGGCATCGTGCGCAAGCTGTTGCGGCCGATCGCGGGGGCTTGGCCCATCCCGATACACCCCATACAGCCAGATTGGTGCAGGCGAGCGCCGGAACTCAGCAGCTCAAAGGTCCAGCCGCCCTTGGTGAGGTCCATCAGGATCTCACGAGAGGTGGGGTTGATATCCAGGGAGACTTGGTCGTGTGTTTGGCGGCCGCGGAGAATTTCTGCCACGATCGCGAAATCGCGTAGCCCCGGATTCGCAGACGACCCTACGACGACTTGAAAAACGTCTTCTCCAGCGGCTTCGCGCACCGGGATGACGTTGCCCGGTGAGGAGGGGTAGGCGATGAGCGGTTCGAGTTCGGATAAATTGATGCGCTCATGCACGTCGTAGGTTGCGCCCTCATCGGCCGTCAGCTCGGTGAAATCTTCGGGGCGTCCGACGGCTTCGAAGAATTCTCGGGTCACATCATCGGCCGGGAAGACACTGGTGGTCGCGCCCAGTTCGGCGCCCATATTGGCAATGACGTGGCGGTCCATGGCGGTCAGATGTTTCAAACCGTCGCCGTAGTACTCCACAACGCGCCCGGTGCCGCCTTTGACTCCGTGGCGGCGCAACATCTCGAGGATGACATCTTTGGCTGAGACCCAGTCGGGAAGTTGACCGGTGAGTTCCACACCCCAGACTTCGGGCATCTGCACGTAGAGCGGGTCACCGGCCATGGCCATCGCGATCTCTAACCCGCCGGCGCCGATGGCCAACATGCCGATGGCCCCGGCGGCACACGTGTGGGAGTCGGAGCCGATCATGGTGACACCGGGTCGACCGAATCTGGCCTGGTGGACCGGGTGGGAGACGCCGTTGCCGGGCTTGGAAAACCAGAGGCCGTAGCGTTGGGCGGCAGACTGCAAAAACTGGTGATCTTCGGGGTTCTTCGCATCGGTTTGCAGCAGGTTGTGGTCCACGTATTGAACCGATAATTCGGTCTGAATGCGATCCAGGCCCAAAGCTTCGAGTTCGAGCATCACCATCGTGCCCGTGGCATCCTGGGTCAGAGTCTGGTCGATGCGCAGTCCGATTTCATGGCCCGGCTCTGCGGTGCCATTGACCAGGTGACTATGGATGAGTTTTTCTGTCACGTTGTGTGCCATCGTTGACATCCAATTCTTGCCGGTATTCAAGGGCAGTGGGGTACTGATGGGCACTTTCTAACCTAGGCGCAACGGCCCTGGTTGGCTAGGCATTGTTCACAGGTTTAGCGCAACGGACCGGCCTAATCGGGGGTTTCGCTGATCGGGTACTCCGGAGGGGGTCCAAGCTTGAAGGTGCGCCCCGAGATGCGCTCAACGTCGATGGCGATGACGTCGGGTTTATGCTCGGCAATCCAGGCGGTCAGCCCCGTGGATTCGACCAACTGCAATTCGTCTGGGTATTGGACTTGCCGAGCCGTGCCGTACAGGATCGCGCTGGTGGCGGTGTCGGTTTCCACGAGGTCCGTTTCGAGGGCGAGCGGTGAGCCGACCGCGGTGGCGAATAACTTATTGCCCGCTGACGCCCGAATATAGGCCACGACATCGTCGTCGGAGCGGGCGTGGATGACATAGTTGACCGGAAAAATGTCGGGGCTGCCATTGATCGATATAGCCAGCCGGCCAAGAGGCTGCTCGGACAGGAATTTAAGGGTATCGGCTGTGCTGAGCTGAGTGACGGGGTTTACGGTGTCCATGATGTGCTCGCTTCCATGTGATCACGCTCGGAAGGACAGGTTGTGACCTTTACCCTAGTCTGCCGTGCAAGTCCCGGCTAGAAGCTAGGGGAGCGGTTGGATATCGCGGGCATCAACGATCACCCCGTCCTCATCGGCGTAGACCATGGCGCCGGGAATGAATTCGACGTTGTGGATGGTCACCGGTATGTCGCGAACACCAACGCCGTCTTTGGCGGACTTGCGCGGATTTGACCCCAGGGCTTTGACACCAAGCGGTAGCGCGTTGATCTCGTGACGATCCCGGACCGCACCGTGGATGATCACCCCGGCCCAGCCGTTGTCAGCAAAAGCTTGGGCGATGTTGCCGCCCATCAGCGCGCTGTGCAAACTCCCACCACCATCGACCACCAACACCTGGCCGCCACCGGGTTCGTTTGCGATAGCTTTGACCAGGCCGTTATCGTGCAGACACGAAACGGTACGAATGCGGCCGTGGAACTGGCGGTGCGCGCCGAGGCTTTCCAGTTGCAGATCCAGGGAGGCGACGTCGTGTTCAGCGGCGTCGTATATGTCAGAGGTGTAGAAAATTTCGCGCGATGTCATGTGCTCTAGCGTAATGACCGAGGTGGCCGGTGGATAGCATGAATGTGCCGCGGTCCCGAAGAACCGCGGCGCATCTCCCCAAGAGCCTTATGGATTAGCAGGGTGTCTCAGACACCTGGACCCAATCGAACTCCAGCTCGTCATCTGGCACCTGAAGTGGTGGGGTGCCAGGGGTAGGGGTCAGGAAATTGAAAAGGGTGGTTTTTCTCATTTTCAGGTGCCTCCTTTCGGAACATAACGGGTGAACTCGTGGCCCGAGTTCGGGGTAGATGCGCTAAGACGTGATCGACTTGGTGCCGTTGCCATGGTTGACTTCGATCTTGCGTGGTTTCGCAGATTCCGCGACCGGGATCTCTAACGCCAGCACACCATCGGCATAGTTCGCGGTGATGTTGTCGGTGTCGAGGTTCT
>CALBOC010000236.1 GCA_937896705.1 uncultured Micrococcaceae bacterium
GTCTTTCATGGGGTCTCATCTTCCGGGCGGACCTGGTGCAGCTCGACGTTCAGATCCCCGAGATCGCTGAGCTGATCCACACTGTCCTCCCCGAAGCGATCATCAAGTCCTGCGAAGTCAAGGTGCACCTGCACCGTATAGGTCGCCGAATCGCTATCGCTCTGAGCCGGAGTGAGCTCAAGTTCTGTTTCGGTGCCCAGCGCCGTAGCGGAGTCGGTTAATTCACTACCGTGTTCGTCATAGACGCTATATCGGCCAAACACCGCATCCGGGATGCGGGTATCAGTCTCCCAGGAGACGAGAAGCTTGCTGCGCAGGTTCTCGCCGCTGAGCTCAACTTCGAACGGGAAATCAACGGACACGCTATCGCCAGCTCGAATGCGGAACTCTTCGGGATCAATAATCCGCGGCTCAGTGGTGACATCCGGCGAGGTTTCTTTCCACACTGGTTCATCAGTTGCGGTAACGCGCAAATCCCCTGAGGTCACAAAGTGTGCTTGCGGCCATCTCACGTCTTGGTTCCACAACGCGAACGATCCCGCCGCAGCGCCCAGCGCCGCTAGAACGCCCAACGTGATCCATAGCGGCCATCCACTGGATCTGGGCTTGCGTGGCCCCCGCTGATGAGACGGGTTGGGATCGTGGCTCATGTTTTCTCCGCGTGTTTACGACGCCGCTCCTGGATCAGCCCGGACACAATAGCGTAAACAGAGTAGCCAAATAGGCCGATCACGGCCGCCCCGATGAGCAGGTCGCGATGCTCACCGACCGCTAATGACACATGCCCCACATAGGGGACGTGATACAGCACTTTGCCCATGATTTGCGCTTCCACGATAGGATCATCTTCGTTCCCATTGGCATCACCTTGGGTGACATACGAAACCCCCTCATCACCGGTGTTGTGGGCAATAATTCGGTGCGTGACTAACGTCGGGTCGCCAGAGACGGGCTGAAACGTCACCACATCCCCGATCGCATACGTCTCTTGCGGAACAGCGACCACCATATCGCCCGGTGAATACGTTGGTTCCATCGAGCTGCTCAGGATCGTAAGGCCGGCTCCGCCCAGTATGCGAGGCAGGACGCTCACGGCAAGAACAATGAGCACGAATCCGAGGAGAACACCGGAGAGCAACCCGGAAATCACGCCACGCCACGCACCGGACTCCGCGGGAGCCGGGACGTGTTTCGCCGTTTGTGCTGCCGAAGCGCCCCGGGTTCGTGACACAATATCCATGGTGTGAGCCAATCTAGGAGAGCGGATTAATTGGGTTGGGAGCTGTCGAAGCCGGCTTCGCCGTGACGAATCTGCTTGAGTTCGAGCTGAGCGTCCGCTAGATGGGCGTGGACGTCAGCGAAACGCTGTTCACTGACATCTTTGAACGTCACCTTCACCCGAACGGTAAAGTCCGCTTCACCTTCCATGCTCCCGTCAACCGAGATAGTTGTTGCCGCTTTATTCTCGTTGTCTTCGGCACCTAGCGTCACGAAAACGTCACCACTGGCGTCGGTGATGAGCGTGGTTCCATTAGCATCTATGACTTCGTAGCTCACGTCAAGAGCGTCCTTGAGCCGTCCCTTAAGGGGTTGTCCGTCACTAACCAGCCGTAGTTGTGCGACCATGTTGTCACCTTTCAGGGCGACTCTGACCTTATAATCACGCTGAATCTCGTCTCGTGGGACCATGTTGAACGTCCCCAGATTGATTGGGTGCGGATTGTCGCTGCGATCTGGGGAGACGTCGTACCAGGACTGACCTGAGACTGCTACGTCGAGGTTGCCTGCGGCAATGGTGTTTCTGTCAGGCAGCAGCGCGGTATCGCTCCATAACGCGAAGGTTGCACCTCCCAGAACCAGAGCTAAGCCGGCTGCGCCAGCAAATAGCCCCTTCGTGGTGTTTTTCATATGCTCTCCTTGTTGTGAGACCCGCAAGGGGTCGGGTGTTGTGAATGAGTGTCAGATGATGAATGTGCTGCGGATAGGTGGTCGCCGTCCGGGAGGACGTGAGCGATGAGAAAAGTACTAGGGTGTGGCGGTGACCTTTCCGGAGGCGGTACACGTCATGGATTTCCCAACGCGCAGTGTGGTCTTGGGGCAAGTGACTGCATCGTCGGGCAACTGATCGTCAACAACCTTGATGTCGTGCAGCACTGTTTCGCCGGTATTGGTCACTTCATATGTCCACGTGACGCGGTGGCCAGATAACAAGCTGTGGCCCGGTCGCAGTTGTTTCGCTTCGGATACACCCGATGCGTTCGGGGTGTCCCAGGCCTGCTTTGTTACCGCCATGCCAGGTTTCAGCATTTGAGTATGCACAAACGTGCATTCGATGCGATCACCGGGAGTCATCGAGAATTTTGCGGTGGGCACGTCGACTTCGAGCGAGGTGCCGTTGTTGGTGCAGGTGAGTTGTGTCAGCGTCCAACCTTCAGCCTCCCGTTGGTCGCTGACTAAGCCTTTGAGGGATGCGTCGAGTCGATCTGGACTAGAGGAGTCGAAACCTACCGAATAGGAGACTTTCCCATGCTCATCAGTAGTTTGCTTCGCATCCGGCCGCGTCGTGCCGGCATCGGTGGTCAGCTCAAATTCCCATCCTGCGCCTCCGGCGATTGCTGAGTCTTGGTCATGAGCTTGGGTCTTCTGGGTGACCTCAACGGTGGTTTCGCATTCGACCTGATGAGCGATCGACTCCAAGAGGCTCTTGAGCTGCCCGTCACCGATGGCATGGTAGTCAGCTCCGGAGTATGTACCGTTACTGGAGGATTCGTGACCGGAAATGGCCCGCAGGTTCGCGTGATTGCTTGTCCCAACGCCGATAGCCATAATGCGCGTGCCCTGAGCTTTTAACGTATTGGCAGCAGTAATCGCCTGCTCGGTGGGCGCGAATCCGGCGGAGCTTACGGATCCAGCGGTTGCCACAACCACGAGGTCATAGCCGGAACCGGCAGCCTCGCCTAAACCTTCGGCCAGACTGCTGACACCGTCGTATACGGTTACTGAAGAATTTGTCCCGCTCAGGGCGTCTTGCATCGCCGTTGCGGCTAAGGTGCCTGCCGATCCGGTGCGATCCAGCACCACGGCGATATCAGCACCGGGTCGACACTGCAGGGCTGCTCCGGGATTCTTCCGGGAGTTTTGCCACGCTCCAGTCGATGCCCGATCCGTGCCAGCGGTCATGAAGTCGCTACCCGAGGTGTAGTGCTGCCCGGCTCGAAGCTGTGGACCCGTACGGAATTCGTAGGCTGCCGAGGAGTTGGCGCTGAGTCCGAGTGCTTCGTTCATATACCAACCGGCGGGTGCTGCTACTTGTTTTACCCAGAATCGTTGATCGTAGTTTTCACCGGCCTCGTAATCGTCCGTAGGCGGATGGGTTTCGGGCACGGTAAACGAGCACGTTCCGGCACTATTTGAAACACAGCTGGCCCACGCTCCTGGTACTGCTGCCCCGGAAGTATTAGCGCTGCCCGTGTATAACCGGAGTTTCACGCCGCTTAGACCACCTGCAACCCGGACGGTGATGGTTGCCTCGGTGACGTCCGGGGT
>CALBOC010000237.1 GCA_937896705.1 uncultured Micrococcaceae bacterium
GTACCGTAGCAAGTATGACTCAAATTCCTTCAGAAATTCCAGAAACTATGCGTGCCGCAGTGGTAACAGCAGCTGGCGGTCCCGAAAACTTTGCTTGGCGTGAAGTCCCGGTTCCAACTCCCGCCTCCAACCAGGTGCTCGTGGAAACGGCCGCAACCGGCTTGAATTTCATTGAAACGTACCAGCGGTCCGGGCTTTACGAGGTGGAATACCCGTTTATTCCGGGTTCGGAGGCCTCGGGCACGGTCGTGGCTGTGGGTGACGATGTCGAGAACGTCGCCGTGGGCGATCGGGTCGCGACTGCTTCTGGCACCGCTACGTACGCTGAATTCTTTGTTGCGCCGGCAGATAAATTGCTCCCGGTACCGGACTCGATTGATCTGGTTGAGGCTGCGGCCATTCCGCTGCAAGGCATGACGGCGCACTATCTGTGTCGCTCAACGTTTGAGGTGACAGCAGGAGATGCGGTCTTCCTCACGGCAGGTGCCGGTGGGGTCGGTCAATTACTGATACAGATGGGTAAGCACTTAGGCGCAAAAGTGTACACCGCGGTCTCAACGGATAAGAAGCGTGAGATCGCCCTGACCGCCGGTGCGGATGATGTATTTAGCTACGACGATTTTGGGCAGCAGCTCCAAGAGGTTACGGGCGGCCGCGGGGTGGATGTTGTCTACGACGGGGTGGGCGCCGATACGTTTGATACCTCGTTGGAATCGGTGCGTCCAAGGGGCCTGATGGTGCTCTTTGGCGCGGCGTCGGGACCGGTTCCGCCCTTCGATTTACAGCGACTCAATGCTGCGGGTTCGCTGTTTATCACGCGTCCCAGCTTGGCTTTTCACACGTTGACGGCCGATGAGGTAGCTTGGCGTGCCGGCGAGATCTTTGGGTGGCTCGCCGAGGGCGTGTTGACACTGAGCGTGGATCAGCGATTCGACTTGGCCGATGCGGCTGAAGCGCATCGGGCTTTGGAGTCGCGAGCGACCACGGGCAAGACGGTGCTCATTCCCTAGTCTGAGTCTACTGAGACAACATTCACCCCAAGACAATCGGTGCGATTGCCTTGGGGTGAATGTTTTCGCGGTGGTTTAGAATATCGCCATCACGGTGGTGCCGACTAGTCCCACAACGATCAGCAACGCCACCAGTGAGGTCATAACACTTCGCCGACGGCGACGGGCTCGATCTGCCGGGTGGTCGGGTACCGAGTCGTCTAATTCCCATGGTTGAGTCATCGCAACACCGCACCGTGTTCTGCTTCTGCCGCAGCGATTGCTGCCAGGCGGGCCTCTGAGGCTTCATCGGCCGTCAGCGTCCGGTCGGCTGCACGGAAGCGTAGATTAAAGGCCAGCGACTTCTTGCCTTCTTCGATGCCGGCACCTGCGTACACGTCGAATAATCCGATGTCCTCGAGTAGCTCACCGGCAGCGGCATGCAGCGTCTGTTGGACCTCTGCGGCCACCACGTGGTCATCGACCACCAGGGCGACATCTTGGAAGGTCGCCGGATAGCTGGCCACCGGTTGTGCTTCTACAACGTCTGGAGCAGCCGCAATGATCGCGTCCAGATCCAGTTCTAATGCGCTGGTCCGGGCCGGCAGTTCCCAATCTTCAAGAAGTTTTGGTAGGACTTCTCCTGCATAGCCGACCAGTTGGTCCTCCACGACCAATTCTGCGACGCGTCCCGGGTGGAAACCGTGGTGGGTCCCCTGTCGGATGCGCAGCTCTACGCCCACGACATCAGCGATATCCAAAGCAATCCCGATGGGGTCTTGCCAGTCGTACGCTCGTGGCGTGTGGCCCGGTCCGGGTGCTGAGTCGTGACCGGTGAAAACCGCGGCCAGACGGTGTGGTTGGTCCGGAATGCCGGCGTCAATTCGGGCCAGCACTTCGTCGTCGGGTCGTTGTCCCAGCGGTGGAATCGTCTTGGACCCCGTCTGCTTGCCTGGTAGGAAGACCCGGCCCGACTCGTACAGCGCGATATCCCGAAAACCGCGCGCGACATTGCGACGGAGCGTATCAAGCAAGCCCGGCAGGATGGTCGTCCGGAGCCACCCGAATTCTGAAGAAATCGGGTTGGCGAGTTTGACCATAGACTGGTCGGCCGCGCTCGCCTCATCGGCAGATCCGAAGGCCCGGTTCTGAGCCTCAGATACGAATGGGTAGGACAGTGTTTCGACCAGTCCGGCACCAGCAAGCGCGTTTGAGACTTGCCGCCGCATCCGCTGGGCAACAGTGAACCCACGGCCCGGCGGTGGCACCGGCAGGGTCGCTGGAATACGTGAGTATCCGACGATCCGGGCGACTTCTTCCACGAGGTCTTCCGGGATCTGTAAATCGGTGCGCCAGGATGGGGGCGTCACCACAAAAATTGGCGTCCCATCGGTGCTGTCACGCTGTTGCGATACGTAGGCCCCAAGATCGATCAGGACCTGTCTGATTTGTTCTTCGGTGTAGTCATATCCCACGACCGTACTTGGGTAGTCCGCACGAAGCCGGACCGTGGTGGTCGGGGGCTCTTCGCCCACGTCTGTGACGCCCTCGTGAATCGTGCCGCCGGCAAGCTCTACCAATAGGTCGGCGGCACGTTGCGCTGCTTGATCAGCGATGTGCCAGTCGACGCCGCGGGTATTACGTTTCGAGGCTTCGGACGGCAAGTGGTGTCGACGCTGGGTACGAGACACAGAGATGGGATCGAAGTTAGCCGATTCAATCAGAATGGACGTGGTGGTCTCGGTGACCTCGGTGGCAAGCCCACCCATCACCCCGGCCATACCGATCGCACCGCTGTCGTCGGTGATCAGTAGATCTTCAACGTGGAGCTTACGCGTCTTGCCGTCGAGTGTTTCCAGGGTCTCGCCGTTGTGTGAGCGACGCACCACGATATCGCCCAAGAGTTTATCGGCATCATAGAAGTGCAAGGGTTGGCCTAATTCCAACATCACGTAGTTGGAGATGTCCACGGGCAAGCTCAACGGCCGGATCCCGGCCAGTCGTAACCGTGCCGACATCCACGTCGGGGTCGCAGCGCTCGCATCGATGCCGTCAACGCGGCGGGCGACGAACCGGGTTGCTCCCGGTGCGCCATGAATGGGAGCGTCATCTTCGATGCGTACCGGCCAGCCCTGATCATTCGGGATCGGCACTTCGATGGCTGCCGCGGGATCGGTGAAATCAGTCCCGGTAGCGTGGCTATACTCCCGGGCAACGCCGCGCATTGACAGGACGTAGCCACGATCGGGGGTGACGTTGATTTCAGCTGCTTCATCGTCGAGGTGCAACAGCTCCAGGACGTCCGTACCGATTTCGGGGTCTAGGCCCCATTCGGATAAGACGACAATGCCGTCCTGGCCAGTACCGAGCCCCAGCTCGGCTTCTGAGGCAATCATGCCGGCCGATGTATGGCCGTAGGTTTTGCGCACCGAGATATTGAACCCGCCGGGAAGCTGGGCGCCCGGTAAGGTCACAATGACTTTGTCCCCGACTTCGAAGTTATGCGCACCGCACACGACCCCCTGGACGCCTGAGGGATCGATGCCTTGACCTTCAAGGGTTTGGGTTTGGCCATCCGGCACGACCTGGACTCGACACCAGTTGATAGTTTTGCCGTTGGAGTGTTCCTCGGGTGTTTTTTCTAATACCTTCCCCACGACGATCGGGCCGTTGAGTTCGAAGGCATGAACGCCTTCTTCTTCCAGTCCGACTTTGACCAAATCGGCCATGAGGTCTTCTGCGGTGGCATCTGCTGGGAATTGCGTGTATTCACGCAACCACGACAATGGGATACGCATGCTGACTAAATCTCCATTCCAAATTGCGTTGAGAACCGCACGTCGCCTTCAATCATGTCGTGCATATCGGTCACTCCATTGCGGAACATCAAGGTGCGTTCCACACCCATACCAAAGGCAAATCCGGAGTATACGTCCGGGTCGATGCCGGCCGCGCGCAGGACCTGCGGGTGCACCATGCCGCAGCCGCCCCATTCAACCCACTGCGGACCACCCTTGGCGCCGGGGTACCAAACATCGAGTTCAGCCGATGGTTCGGTAAACGGAAAGAAGTTCGGCCGCAACCGGATACGGGCTTCGGAACCAAACATCGAGGTCGCAAAATATTCGAGGGTGCCTCGCAGATCCGCCATCGTCAGGCCTTTGTCTACGGCAAGACCCTCAAACTGGTGGAACACCGGCGTGTGAGTGGCATCCAGCTCATCGGTGCGGAAAGTTTTACCGGGCACCAGAATGTACGTGGGCGCTCCGCGTTCAAGCATCGCGCGGATCTGCACCGGTGAGGTGTGGGTGCGCAGCACTAGGTGCCCGTCGGCCGGTTCCACGAAAAAGGTGTCTTGCATTTCGCGGGCTGGGTGGTCTGGCTCGAAGTTCAGCGCATCGAAGTTGTACCATTCGGATTCCAACTCTGGACCCTCGGCGATCTCCCAACCCATTCCGACGAAGATGTCCGAGGCGCGTTCTTGGAGGAGCTCCAGCGGGTGCCGGGCCCCGTGACGCCGACGCCGCACAGCGGTGGTGACGTCGACGGTTTCTTCCTCGAGCATGCGGGCTTCATGTTCGGCCTGCAGCTGGGCTTCTCGGGCGGCGAGCGCTTTGCCGATTTTGCCGCGAGCTTGACCCATTCGTTTGCCGGCGTCGGCTTTTTGCGACTTGTCGAGCTTGCCGATCTTACGGTTCGCCAGGGTCAACGGGGCATTATCGCCGGTGTGTGCGATTCGCGCTGCCTTAAGCTCATCCAGATCGCCGGCCGCCTCGAAAGCCGCAATGGCTGCCTGGACCGCCTGATCGACGGCCGCGTCATCAGCCGGTGAAACCTCCTGGAGGAGATTGGAAGTATCCGTCATATGAGGTACACGCCTTTAGATGTCGTACGAGGAATTCACAAAGATGGGACGAAACCTTGTGGTTTCGACCCCACCTAGTCTAAGACGTGAAGCTTGGGAGTCGGAACTATTGCCGGTGTACTACACACTTGCGGCGCGATAATCGTCAATCACATCGCCTTGTTCCAGCAATTCCACAGCGGTTTGACGCATTTCGATTTTCCGCACTTTGCCTGTGACAGTGGTCGGGAACTCATCGACGATATGCACGTAGCGAGGGATCTTGTATTTTGCTAAGGAGCCCAGCGCAAATTCACGCAGCTTGGTGGCCGTGAGTTTCGGGGCGTCGTTGCGCAGTCGTATCCAGGCCATCAGCTCCTCACCATAGCGTTCATCGGGTACACCGATCACCTGGGCATCCAGGATGTCAGGGTGAGTGTAGAGAAATTCTTCAATTTCTCGAGGATAGATGTTCTCTCCCCCGCGGATGACCATGTCTTTCATCCGTCCGGTGACCTGCACATAGCCGTTTTCGTCCATGCGTGCGACATCCCCTGTGCGCAGCCAGCCGTCTTCGTCTAGAACTTCTTGAGTTTTCTCCGGCTGGTTCCAGTACCCTTTCATGACTAGGTAGCCGCGAGTACATAATTCCCCGGCGGTACCTACCGGGAGTGTCTCGCCGGTGGCGGGGTCAACGATTTTGATCTCGGCGTGGGGACTGGGCCGGCCCACCGTCGAGACTCGCAGCGTCAGATCGTCATCAGGTCGAGTTTGCATAGAAACCGGTGAGGTCTCGGTCATGCCGTAGCAAATGGTGACTTCTTGCATACCCATGACGTCAATGACTTTGCGCATGACTTCATCGGGGCACGGTGAGCCCGCCATGATGCCGGTGCGCAGCGATGACAGATCGTAATCCGCTAGGTTCTCCAGGGCCAGTTCTGCGATGAACATGGTCGGCACCCCATACAATGAAGTGCATTGGTATTGTTCGACCGCCTCAAGGGTTTGCGCTGGCTCAAAGGCCGGCCCAGGGATAACCATCGTGGCTCCGTGTGTGGTAGCGGCGAGGTTTCCCATGACCATGCCAAAACAGTGATAGTACGGCACCGGAATGCAGATGCGGTCTTGATCGGTATATGTGTTGATCTCGCCGACAAAGAAGCCGTTATTGAGAATGTTGCGATGCGATAGGGTCGCACCCTTCGGGAAGCCAGTTGTCCCGGACGTATATTGAATGTTGATTGCGTCGTGCGGAGTCAGAGTGGCTTGAATAGCGTCGAGGGCTTGGTCGTCGGGAGCCCCCGCAAACGCGGCATCCCAGGAGTCCGAGTTCATAATGATGACGCGTTCCAGCGACCCGTTCTCTTGACGAGCGCGCGAGATCATCCGCGGATAATTGGCTGTGGGGACCTCTTCGGAGGCGATAATCGTGGTAATGCCAGCTTGTTCTAGCACGAAGTTCAGTTCATGCTGCCGATATGCCGGATTGATATTGACAAGAATCGCACCCAGTTCGGCGGTGGCGTACTGGACCATGACCCACTCCCAGCGATTCATAGCCCAGATCCCGACTCGTTCTCCGGCGTGTACTCCCATGCGATGTAGCCCGGTAGCGAGCTGGCGAACGGCACGATGGAATTGCTCATAAGTCCACTGTCGCTGGGCTGCGGCATCGATGAGCGCGACATGCAGCGGATACTTCGCGACTGTGCGAGCCAAATTAGCCGAAATCGTTTCTTCCAGCAGCGGCACATCTGTGGGACCGGCCGCGTAGGATTGTGTTAGGTGTTGTGGCATTTCATCTTCCTTGTTGACTGCGGACCACAATCTAGCAAATCGTGACGTGCGCCACTAGTGGTGTGCGGCGATTAGTTCGCCGGGGCTGCGTGGATGGCTTCCATGGCCATCTGGGGCAACATCGTCTTGAGATACGCCACGAACTGCCCGGTTTGCTTCCGCCGAGCGAGTCCGCGAAATGAATGGCCGGTCGAGTTGATCAGCCCAAATAGTGCATGAGCGCGGATCAGCCGCTGATCCCGGGTTTCCTCGGGATGAATCGACTCCATCGCCCGAACCCAGATGTCGATGTACTCGCGTTGGGTCCGACGAATCTCATGCTGCTTCTCGGTGGCCACCGCCGCCAAATCTCGATCCTGGACGCGGATGATATCTGGCGAACTTAACGCGAAATCGGTCTGTAATTGCACCAGCGCCTGCAACCGCTCCACCGGATCGTCAAGTTCAGCTTCAAAACGCTTCCCGAAGCTCAACAGGTGGGAGCTGGCCTGATCGATCAGCACGCCGAGCATATCTTGCTTGGACTCGAAGTGACGATAGATAGCTTGGCCGGTCACCCCGACCTCAGCTCCGATCTCATCGAGTGAGACCGCGGCAAAACCTCGCTCGGCAAAAAGCCTACCGGCGCTCATCAGCAACTGTTCGCGACGCTTTTCTTTTTCCAGCTGGCGCTGCGTTTTTGCCACGCTGCCAGTGGCTTCCATGTCAGCACTAGACAAATGCGTTCTCCATCACTAATCTGAGCTTCAGTTAGTCACCATAAACTGAAATGAACGCTGTGTCTAGAGCACCCGGTCAGGAGAAGAATGCAACAGCTGATCACCGAAGTTGATGCCAACTCCGAGCAATTTCAATCAAACTACACCCACCACAGCCAACTGCACCAACAGCTTCGCGAGCGCGTGGCAGAAGTGGCACGAGGCGGCTCGGAGCGCTCACGTCAACGGCATATCGACCGGGGGCGGTTATTACCCCGAGAGCGAGTCCGCCGTATTTTAGATCCGGGTTCGCCGTTCTTGGAGATCGGTTCCTTGGCAGCGTTTGGGATGTATGACGATGCAGCACCAGCTGCTGGACTAATTGCCGGGATCGGCCTGGTAGAGCAGCGCTATGTCATGATCGTGTGTAACGACTCCACGGTCAAAGGCGGGACCTACTATCCGATCACCGTCAAAAAACATCTGCGAGCTCAAGAGATCGCGAAAGAAAACCGTCTGCCGTGTGTCTATCTGGTGGACTCCGGGGGCGCGTTTTTACCACGCCAAGACGAAGTCTTTCCCGATCGAGATCATTTCGGGCGGATCTTTTATAACCAAGCCCAATTGTCCTCCCTGGGCATCCCCCAGATCTCAGCTGTGTTGGGCTCATCAACCGCAGGGGGTGCCTACGTACCAGCCATGAGTGACGAATCGGTCATGGTCCGGAACCAGGCCACGATATTTTTAGGCGGACCGCCACTCGTGAAGGCCGCGACAGGGGAAGAAGTGTCCTCCGAAGAGCTGGGCGGAGCCGAAGTCCACACCGCGGTCTCCGGTGTGGCAGATCATATCGCCGAAAATGACGACCATGCGCTACAAATCGTCCGCAATATTGTCGCCACCCTGCCGGAAACGCCTCCTAGGATCTGGAAGAAACTCGACGCTTTGGACCCGGCTTATGATGCCGATGAGATCGCCGGCATCGTACCCAAAGACCAGCACACCTCATACGATGTCCGCGAGATTATCGCCCGGCTGATCGATGCGGACACGTTTCACGAGTTCAAACAAAACTATGGGACCACGCTGGTAACCGGTTTTGCCCGCATTGATGGGCATCCGGTAGGCATCATCGCCAATAACGGCATCCTGTTTTCCGAGTCGTCGCTCAAAGGCGCTCACTTTATTGAGTTAGCCGATCAACGTGGCATCCCCTTACTGTTTCTGCAAAACATTTCCGGATTCATGGTCGGCAAAGACTACGAGGCCGGCGGCATTGCCAAAAATGGTGCGAAAATGGTGACGGCGGTTTCGACCACCAGAGTCCCCAAGATTACCGTGGTCATCGGAGGGTCCTTCGGGGCCGGCAACTATTCGATGTGCGGGCGAGCATACTCTCCCCGGTTTTTGTTCATGTGGCCCAACGCCCGGATTTCTGTCATGGGACCAGACCAAGCTGCGGGGGTATTAGCGACGGTCAAACGCGACCAATATGAGGCCGCGGGTCAGGAATGGTCCGACGCGGCCGAGGCAGAATTCAAACAACCCATCTTGGACCAATACAACGCCCAAGGGTCGGCCTATTATTCGACGGCGCGGCTGTGGGACGATGGCATCATCGAGCCCCAAGACACTCGACGGGTTGTAGCGATGGCGCTAGATGTCTGCTCCCGTACCCCACTCAACGCCCCTCAATTTGGTCTTTTCCGGATGTGATCGCTGTGCAGCTGTTTTCAAAAGTTCTTATTGCCAATCGCGGAGAAATCGCGATCCGCATCGCCAAGACACTCCATGATCTTGGCATCCGTTCCGTGGCCATCTACTCCGATGCAGACCAAGATGCCGCCCACGTGCGATTCGCTGATGAAGCTCGGCGACTTGGAACGACCTCTGCAGAGTCATATCTGAATCCACAAGCCGTCGTCGATGCAGCGATTGCTACCGGGGCCGAAGCCATCCACCCCGGATATGGATTCCTTTCCGAAAACGTCGAGTTAGCTCGGGCATGTCAGCAAGCTGGCGTAATCTTTATTGGTCCGGCTGAACACGCGTTGGAGGTCATGGGTGACAAAATTCGCTCGAAAAACCATGTGGCCCAAGCCGGGGTGCCCATGGTCGATGGCGTCTCGGAAGCCGGCCTCACCGATGACCAACTCATCGAAGCAACCCGCCACATGACCTTTCCCATGCTTATTAAGCCTTCCGCCGGTGGCGGCGGTAAAGGGATGCATGTGGTCGAGACTCACGAGGATTTGCCCGGCCAGCTCGCAACAGCTCGTCGGGTCGCCAAGGCTGCCTTCGGTGATGACACGTTATTAATCGAACAGTTGGTCCGTTCGCCCCGTCATATCGAGGTGCAGATTCTGGCTGATACCCATGGCAAGGTGATTCATCTAGGTGAACGAGAATGTTCACTCCAGCGACGTCACCAGAAAATCATCGAAGAAGCGCCCTCGGTCCTGCTGACGCCCGAAACACGCGAACGCATCGGTCAGGCTGCAATTGATACGGCCAAATCGGTGGAATATGTCGGCGCCGGGACCGTCGAATTTCTCGTGTCCGATGCAGAGCCAGACAAGTTCTATTTCATGGAAATGAATACGCGCTTACAGGTCGAACACCCGGTCACCGAGGAAATTACTGGTATTGATCTGGTTGAAGAACAACTTCGCATCGCCGCAGGGGCTCCGCTGTCGTGGGATCAATCGCACGTGAACTTCACTGGGCACTCGATCGAGGCACGTGTCTATGCTGAGACCCCTGCTGCCGGTTTCATGCCATCTACCGGCACCGTCCAACACCTCGCAGAACCAGCCGGCACCGGGGTCCGAGTCGATTCAGGCTTACGCACCGGCACGGTCATTGGAACAGAATTTGATCCGATGCTCGCCAAAGTTATTGCCACCGGAGATGACCGCAGTCAAGCGCTGGCCCGGTTAGACCAGGCCCTGGACGAGATGGTCGTCCTGGGGGTCAATACCAACCTGGAGTACTTACAGCACCTCATTCGAGACCCGGATGTTATCGCAGGCACCATGGATACGACGCTGGTCGAAGCACGACTGCCTGAGATGACCTTCGACGCACCCGATCAACGCCACGCCCAAATTGCAGCTCAGTTCATACATCATCAGCAGCAAGCTCCCAGCACGGCGTGGGCACACGATGGGTTCCGCCTCCATGCGGTCTCCCCCGTCACTTATCGGGTGGATTACGCTGCAGAAGACCCGTTGTGTATCGATGTCACCCTGGACCTGCAGGCCAAATTATCGCCGCATCATGGCCCACACGACTACGTCTACCGCGATGCTAGCAATGTAGAAGTGGTAACGGTTGTTGCCGAACCACCCGGCGCGGCGGGCACCCGAGTGTGGTTAGCATCAAAAGACTTCACCGGCGCTGTCACGGTTTTAGATCACAAGGCACAAGTCCTGGATACGCTGGCAAATATGGACGCACTTCAACAGGGCGTTGACCCCCACGTTCGTGCACCGCTTCCCGGTACGGTGACCGCAGTGCACCTAACCGATGGCACAACAGTAGCCGCGGGCGATCCCGTGGTCACCATCGAAGCCATGAAGATGGAGCACCAACTTAAAGCACCGCTGGACGGCACCGTTTCTATTCACGTGACCGACGGGCAACAAGTCCGACTCGGTGAGAACATCTTAACTGTTACCGCTGCTCAGCCCATCGATGGCGAAGCCTAACATCCCCACGAAAGGTTTGACATGTCACTAGATCACCTCCTGGATGACGAACAGCTCGCGCTCGTCGAAGGTGTCCGAGAATTCGCACAACAGGTTGTCGCACCGGTTGCAGCCCAACACGACCGAGACAAGAGTTTCCCCTACGAAGTCATTGCTCAAATGGGCGAGCTGGGACTTTTTGGGTTGCCGGTCCCAGAAGAATATGGTGGCCAGGGTGGCGATTACTTCACTTTGTGCCTAGCGCTGGAGGAACTGGCGAAGGTCGACCAATCGGTCGCCATCACGCTCGAAGCCGGTGTGTCGTTGGGCATGATGCCGCTGGTGAAATTCGGCACCGAAGAACAAAAACAGCAATGGCTGCCAGATTTGTCAGCGGCAAAGACCTTAGCGGCGTTCGGCCTCACCGAACCCGGTGCCGGATCTGACGCCGGGGGCACCCAAACCCGGGCCACCCTGGATAACGGGACCTGGACCATTAACGGCAATAAGGAGTTCATTACCAACTCCGGCACGGATATCACCTCCATGGTGACCGTCACCGCGGTGACCGGTCCCGACGAGATTTCCACGATTATCGTACCCACCGACACTCCTGGATTCACCGCCGAGCCGGCCTACGACAAGGTCGGATGGAACGCCTCTGATACGCATCCACTGACCCTGGCTGACGTGCAGGTACCCGAAGCCAACTTGCTCGGTGCTCGGGGTCGCGGTTTCGCCAATTTCTTAGACATCCTGGATGAAGGGCGCGTCGCTATCGCTGCGCTGGCCACCGGTGCTGCGCAAGGGTGCGTGGATGAATCGGTTGCTTATGCTAAAACGCGCACGAGTTTTGGCCGTCCCATTGGCGATAACCAGGGTATCTCGTTCAAGATCGCGCGCATGCAATCTCGGGCGTATGCTGCGCGGGCAGCATACTATGCGGCGGCCAAGAAACTTGTTGCGGGCAAGCCGTTCAAAACCGAAGCGGCAATCGCCAAGATGGTCGCTTCAGAAGCTGCGATGGACAACGCCCGCGATGCCACGCAAGTCTTTGGTGGGTATGGATTCATGAATGAATCTCTGGTGGCACGCCACTACCGAGATTCCAAGATCTTAGAAATTGGAGAAGGCACCACCGAGGTCCAACTCATGTTGATCGCCCGTTCTCTAGGCCTTTAGGAGTCTCATGTCTGAAGCACCCCGCATTATTCAACAACGCGGTCTCTACTACGATGAAATTGAAGTCGGTGCCGTTTATCAGCACGCACCGGGCCGGACCGTGACAGAAGCAGACAACGTGGTCTTTACCACCTTGACGATGAACACCCAGTCGCTGCATTTAGATGCCCACTGGTCGGCACAACAAGAATTCGGCCGCCCACTAGTCAATTCTATGTTCACGTTGTCAACGATCGTCGGCGCATCAGTGGCCCAGTTAACCCAGGGCACTATTGTGGCGAATCTCGGTTTTGAAACCGTCAACTTTCCCAAGCCGCTTTATCATGGGGACACGCTGTACACCGAGACCGAGATTATCGACAAGCGGTTGTCCTCGTCGCGACCGGGTCAGGGGATCCTTAAGTTCCGCCACATTGGTCGCAACCAGCACGGTGATGTCGTAGCCGAATGTGTGCGATCAACCTTGCTCTGGGAATCTGAAGCCCACCACCGGAAGGCCTCAGCATGACATCTTTCGAACTTGGCCCGGCCATCTTATTTGTGCCGGCAGATCAACCAGAACGCTACGCCAAAGCGTATGAGCGTTCCGATGCGGTAATCATCGACTTGGAAGATGCTGTTTCGCCCGATGATCGGCCAGCCGCCCGCGATGCACTGCGTGGGCATCTGGCGACCCTAGATTCCGACACCGCGGACCGAACCGTCGTGCGGGTCAATCCGGTGGATGAAGCTGATTTCACCCAGGATATGGCTGTTCTATCGGGTACCTCGCTACGGTATGTCATGGTGCCCAAGGTCGAAGACCCCAAAGACATTACCGCGGTGGCAGCAGCGCTGCCCGGTGTTGGGGTGATTGCCTTATGCGAAACGGCAGCCGGGGTCATGGTGGCCCATCAGCTGGCTAAACAGGACGCCGTTGTGGCTTTGATGTGGGGATCTGAAGATCTCATGGTCTCTACGGGTGGCTCGTCGTCCCGCTTTCTTGACGGAACATATCGTGACGTACCTAGGTTTGCTCGGGCCAATGTGCTGTTGGCCGCTGCTGCAGCGGGCAAGGGCAGCATCGACACTATTCATACGGATCTGTCCCCGACCGACCAGTTTGTCCTTGAAAGCTACGATGCCGTTGCAAGTGGCTGGACGGCTAAAGCCTGTATTCATCCTGCTCAGGTGCCGGTCATCCGCCAGGCATATACCCCCACCGAAGAAGAGTTGGAATACGCTCAAGCGCTGTTGGCAGAAGTCCCCAAGCACGGCGGAGTCTTCCAATTCCGCGGCAGTATGGTTGACGGGCCACTCATCGCCCATGCTCGCACTGTCGTGACCAGAGCAGCAAAACTCGTAGACGAGCCACGATAAGCAGGGCCTGGGCTAGTAGGACGTCCGGGTGTGCTCGAGTTGTTTCAACAGTGCATCAAGGATCGGGCGATCTGCTGGGATCCATTTCAAGGCATGCAATTCCGAGGCCTTGAGCTCAACCCATTCCAGCCGATCGTGTTCAATCAGCGGCTTTGGCTGCCCTGCTGTAATGACTGCCGTGTAAACCTGCATATTCATGCCGTTGTCGAGCGGCCAGCCCTCCTGTGCAGGGGCAACCACCAGATCCTGGATCACAATTTCCACGCCTAGTTCTTCGGACACCTCACGACACAGCCCAGCTTCACATGATTCGTGCTCTTCTACTTTGCCCCCGGGAAATTCCCAAAAACCCGCCAAGGATTTGGGCGCCTTTCGCCGAGCTGCAAGTAACTTGGTTGGGTGGTGCGCACTGTCTAGGATGGCGGCACCGACCACGAGGGGTCGCGACGATGAATGTTGCATGCTTGATAGCCTAGCTGGTAGCACCTCGAGGGCTCGTGATGTCACGTAGCGCGCTACTGTGGCCTCTCACCGCATCTCAGATTAGACATACTTCAGATTTGAAATACTTTTCCAACCTGGCTACACTAGAACTAGTTAATCTTTGAATTGTTATCAGTGAGTTGGAGAAAATCAATGCAGTTCGGCATATTTACTATTGGTGATGTCACCCCTGACCCCCATACCGGCAAGGCTCCTACCGAGCACCAACGGATCATGGACACGGTAAAGATCGCTAAGCATGCCGAGCAGGCCGGTTTTGAAGTCTTTGCTACGGGACAGCACCATAACCCGCCTTTTGTGGCCCCGGGCAACCCACCGGTGTTATTGTCCTATCTCGCTGCTCAGACCCAAAACTTGATCCTTTCGACCGCTACCACGCTTATCACGACGATGGATCCGGTGCGCTTAGCTGAGGACTACGCTTACCTACAGCACCTATCGGGGGGTCGAGTCGACCTGGCTATGGGGCGCGGGAACACCGGCCCGGTCTATCCCTGGTTTGGTAAAGATATCCGCCAAGGCATCCCGTTGGCAGTCGAAAACTACAATCTGCTATACCGCTTATGGCGCGAAGAAGAAGTGGACTGGGAAGGTCGCTTCCGCACTCCCTTGCAGCAGTTCACCGCTACCCCGCGCCCACTCGACGACGTACCACCCTTTGTCTGGCACGGATCCATTCGGTCCCCAGAAATCGCCGAGCAAGCCGCGTATTATGGTGACGGGTTTTTCCATAACAATATTTTCTGGAATAAAGAACACGTGATCCAGATGGTGCAGCTTTATCGTCAACGCTATGAATATTATGGGCACGGCAAGGCGCATCAGGCCTACGTTGCCCTGGGTGGTCAGGCCTTCATGCGCGAAAAATCGCAGGATGCCTGGAACGAATTCCGGCCATATTTCGATAACGCGCCCGTATACGGTCACGGTCCCACGATGGAAGACTTCACCAAGATGACTCCGCTAACGGTAGGATCGCCGCAGCAAGTCATCGAACGAACTCTAGAGTTTCGCGACTGGGTGGGCGACTATCAGCGACAGATGTTTTTGATTGACCATGCTGGTCTCCCCACGAAGACGGTCTTGGAACAAATCGATCTCTTTGGTGACAAGGTGCTGCCCGTATTGCGAGAGGAATTTGCCAAGAATCGTCCAGCTGATGTGCCAAATGCCCCAACCCACGAATTCTTAAAGAATCGCCACGCTGCGGGCAAAGCCCCAATTGCCGGTGGGGGCGAGGGATCTCAAGCCCACGCCGATCGAGACAAGGCCAAAGCAAACGAACCGAAATAGCCAGCGGTTGACACCGAGTATACTTACCCTCTGGGAGCATAAAGATCATGGATACAGCATTCGAATCGACGGATCCGTTCACTCCGGATACCCGTCATATTGCAGTGGTTGCTGCGGGTCTTAGCGATCCAAGTTCGACCAGCATGCTGGCGAAACAACTCAGCGAAGCGACAGCTGACGCGTTAGCCCAAGAGGGCTATCGTCCAGTCGTGCACCATTTCGAATTACGCGAGGTCGCCACCGATATCGCGGAATCGCTGGTGACATTTAGCAGATCCGAAAAGCTCTCGGAGATGACCGCAGAAGTTGAGCAAGCTGACGCAATCATCACGGTTTCGCCGGTGTTCAAGGCGTCCTATTCGGGCTTATTCAAGTCCTTTTGGGATCTCATTGATAGTGACGCTCTTCGAGGTGTGCCTGTTCAACTGGGGGCAACCGGTGGTAGTCCCCGCCATTCACTGGTCATTGATAATGCTATGCGCCCGCTCTTTTCGTACTTGCGCATGCGTGTCATGCCCGTGGGCGTCTATGCGGCCACCGAAGACTGGGGCGCTGCTGACACTTCTCGAGGGTCCCATGACTCTGAGTCGAATGCGGCTTACCTCAGTCGGCGTATTACCCAGGCTGGTCAAGATCTTGCCGAGGTAACCGCCAGATTTGACCCGCGGCCGCGTCGTGCGCCCTCACAGCCCAAAAAATTAGAGGTGACTCCATTTGACCAACTCCTTCATGGAACTGACGAATGATCAACTACAGCAACCACTCGGACCAGCGTTCCGGATGTATTTTGAAACCACCGCGCGCTTATTGGACCGGTTAGAGAAACGCCTCAAACAACAGGTCGGCCTGACCTTGAGTGAGTACAACACCTTGTTATTACTGTCCGAAGCGCCCAATGGGCAAATGCGGATGGGCCAACTTGCAGAAGCGATTGTCTTTTCCCCATCTCGTCTGACATATCAAGTTAAAATCATGACCGACCGAGGCTTAGTGAACAGAGTTAAATGTCCCGAAGACGGCAGGGCCTGGCAGGCTGAATTAACCTCGGAGGGCCGCACGCTGTTCCGTCGCGCATCGGTCATCCACGCCAAGGGTGTCAAAGAGCTGTTCACCGATGTGGTATCAGAAAAACAGCTGAGCCAGCTGCATCATATATTTTCCCAAGTATCACAAAATCTGGATGAAGTACCCGAGAATTAACCTACTCGGCGGCACCCAAGATTAATTCGACCGTGTCGGCACGCTCATTGAGCAGCGGTTGATCAGCAATTAAAGATTGCAAGGTTGCGAGCAGCAACTTATTGCCCACCGTATCGTTGGGATCGTGCGGCGTTGCGACTAACGCCAGTTCTGGACCGGCTCCCCCACCGGGGATAACTTTGCCATCGGCAGTTTGGGTCGCCACACCGCGCCCGGGGGCCATGGCAAGTTGGGCGAGCCCCGGGATGAGGTCCGTCAGGCTTGAGAGTTCGTCCGCGATCTGGACATCCTCGTAGGAGGGCGTCCATTGTTGCTGTTGAGCTAGAGCATACACTCCAGGGCGGCGCACCACATACGTGAGGTTGGCGCCCGGATCGACCACTACGAGCTCATTGCCTTCATCGACGGCGCTAAGGCAAGCACGTGGCATCCATACGGCCACCGGCCGTGCGTCTTTGTGCCATGCTGTCAGCTTTGGGATCGACGTGAAAACCGGCAGCGCACCGCGCCCATCGGCTGCCTTCAACGAAACGAGCGCCACATCGGCTTCCTTATCGGACTCGATCGTGTGTTCGTGCCCGTGCTCATCACGGTGGGTGTGAGTCGAGGTTTCGGCCACAGTAGGTACAACAGCAGCGAAGACACGGATGGCTTCCAGTACCTTGAAAACATCTTTCTCGTCGGCTTTTCCGGCTAGCAGATCTCGGCTGACTTTGGTCCAGCGCTCGTCTTCCAGGCCGTCATCGGTGTCAAAGGCGTGCAGTGGATTCTTCGAACCGTCGATGCCCGCGCCGGTGAGATCTCGGCCCTGCCAACTCGTGCCGGCCGAGTCGGCGGGACGACCGAAGGCATCCCGGTTTTGGCGAGCCAGATTGCGATCGATAGCTGCTTGAATGTGTCCGGGCAGTTGTGGTTGGTCTTTCATAAACCCTTAGTCGTTATCGCCAGCGGTACCGGCGGCTACGGTGAGCGCTTCTTGCAAGGTGAATTGTCCGGCGTAGAGGGCTTTGCCAATGATGGCGCCCTCGATTCCCTGATCCACCATGGCCGACAGTTTCGCGATATCGTCGAGCGTGGAAATCCCTCCCGAAGCGATCACGGGTTTACCGGTGTGCTCGGCGATTTTCACTAACAGTTCGGTGTTTGGGCCGGTCAGAGTGCCGTCTTTGGTAATATCCGTGACGACATAGCGTGCACAACCAGCCTCTTCAAGTTGCGCGAGCACATCCCACAAATTGCCGCCTTCTTCCACCCAACCGCGGGTAGCAAGCTTCTCGCCACGCACATCGAGTCCGACAGCGATCTTGTCCCCGTATTTTTCGATCACCTGGGCGGTCCATTCCGGGTTTTCTAACGCGGCGGTCCCAAGGTTCACTCTGGTAGCTCCCATCGCCAGGGCTTCGTCGAGCGACGCATCGTCACGTAAGCCACCGGACAGCTCAATTTTGATCCCCAGCTCTCCGGTGATACGGCGAATGATTTCGCGGTTACTACCGTGTCCGAAGGCTGCATCGAGATCGACCAGGTGCAACCATTCCGCACCGGCCTCTTGCCACCCCATCGCAGCGTCGAAAGGATCACCATAATTTGTAGCGGTACCGTATTCACCCTGTACGAGTCTGACGGCTTGACCGTCTTGCACATCGACGGCGGGTAGAAGTTGTAAAGGTGTGGTCATGTTTCTCCGTAACTATTCGGCCCAAGGGATGGTAAAGAATGCGGCGATGATAGCCATAACTGCCAAAATCACAAAGGCGATCCGTACCCAGACGGGAGCCTGTTGACGATGCAGGGACCAGGCGCCACCTAATAAGATGCCACCCAGTGCCAGCAACAGCGTCGACCACCAAGGCATTACAACGATCCTAACCAATTCTTCAGTAAGGTCAGGCCTGCGCGACCAGACAGTTCCGGGTGGAATTGCACTCCGGACAGCGGCCCGTTTTCGACCGCTGCCACGAATTCGCCGTCGTGAGCAGCCCACGAGACTTGTGGTGGAACCATCGCTTCGTTGCCTTGGTCAAATTTCCAGTCGAGCACAGCGTAAGAGTGTGAAAAATAGAATCGTTCGTTGGCCAGGCCCTCGAAGAGCACGCTGTCAGTTACGGGCGTGACGTGGCTCCAGCCGATGTGTGGCACGGCTTTGGTGGGGAGTTTTTTGACGGTTCCTGGCCATTCCCCCATGCCTTCGTGCACCCCAAATTCTTCAGAACTGTCAAACAGGATCTGGAACCCTACACACACTGCTAATACTGGACGCCCACCGGCCACGCGTTGTCCAACCCAGCGCAGTATACTGCGCTCCTGCATGGCGGCCTTACTGGCTGCAAACGCACCATTACCCGGCAAGATCATGCCATCAGCGTCGAGGATTTCTTGGCCTTGGGCTGTCAGAACCACCTTGGCACCGCAATGCTCTAGAGCGTTTGCTAACGAACCCAGGTTGCCGATGCCATAGTCAGCAATTGCAATAGTTGGAACGGCGGTTGGCACTACAGTGCACCCTTTGTAGACGGGATGCCCTCGACGCGTGGATCCTGCTCAATGGCTTGACGTAACGCTCGAGCCAGTGCCTTGAACTGCACTTCAACGATGTGGTGCGGATCGCGACCCCGAAGCAGGTCGACGTGGACGTTGATTGCGGCGTGATGGGTGAAGGATTCAAAGACGTGCCGGGTCATCGCACCGGTGAAATGTCCACCGATGAGGTGATAGACCTGGGCTTCGGACTCACCCTCGTGCAGGAAGTATGGTCGACCTGACAGATCGACCACGGCCCGTGCCAGAGCTTCATCCATGGGGATAGTCGCTTCACCGTATCGGCGGATGCCGCGTTTGTCCCCCAAGGCAACCTTGAAGACCTCACCCAACGTGATCGCAACGTCCTCGACCGTATGGTGGACATCTACGTGAATATCACCGGTGGCTTGGACCGTCAGATCCATCAAAGAGTGCCGGCTCAGAGCATCCAGCATGTGATCATAAAATGGCACTCCGGTGGAAATCTTCGATGTTCCTGTACCATCGAGGTCGAGTTCAACGGAGACATCCGATTCCGAGGTTGTCCGTTGCATCGACGCTTTTCGACCAGAAATTAATTCTGCTGCCATAGAGGTGCGAATACTCCTTATTCGGCGTTTATTCGGTGCAGCTCCATTGTAGTCGCACCATGTTGACAAAATGTAGTTAGGCGCCGATTACTTCCCGCAGCGCAACCAAAAACGCTGTGGTTTCTTCTTCAGTTCCGGCCGTGACCCGAAGGTGATGCGGGATGCCAACGTCGCGGATTAAAACGCCCCGGTCCAATAAGCCCTGCCACACAGCGTGGGCATCATCAAACCAACCGAAGAAGACGAAGTTAGAGTCTGAGACAGCAGGTTGAAGACCCATCCGACCTAACTCTTTGACAATGCGGTCGCGTTGAGCCTTAATCTGATCCACGGTGGCCAGCAGCACATCGACGTGTTGCAGTGCAGCGTTGGCTGCCGCCTGGGTAATCGCTGAGAGATGGTAGGGCAACCGCACCAGCCGTAACGCATCGGTCACCTGGGCAGAGGCAGCCAGGTACCCGACCCGCGCGCCAGCAAGTGCGAAGGCTTTAGACATGGTGCGAGAAATGATGAGCCGTTCGCGCCCCGGCATCAAGGTCAGTGCCGAACGGGTGCCTTCCAGGGCGAATTCTTCATAGGCCTCATCGACCACCACCATGGTATTGAACTCTTGGCCCGCCTCGTAAACGGCTTCGACCACATCGAGCCCTAGCGCGGTCCCGGTCGGGTTGTTGGGCGAACACAAGATCACAATATTTGGTCGGGTGTCTTTGACCTGTTGGGCGGCTGACTCAGGAGTCAGCGTGAAGTCTGCTTCTCGAACACCGTGAATATATTGAGTGTTGGTGCCAGAAGCTAACAGCGGATACATCGAGTACGTGGGCGGGAAGCTCAGCACCGTGCGTCCTGGGCCACCAAAGGCCTGGAGAATCTGTTGTAATACTTCGTTCGAACCGTTGGCGGCCCAGACATTATCTTCGGTCAAGTCGTGCCCGAGATAGTCGGCCAGGCGACGACGCAGTTCGGTGAATTCGCGGTCGGGATAGCGGTTAAGTGACGTCGCAGCATGATGGACAGCCTCTCCGATAGCATCGACAACCACCTGTGGCACCGAATGTGTGTTCTCATTGGTGTTGAGCAGGTGTGTCACTTCAAGCTGGGGCGCACCATATGGGCTTTGGCCACGCAGATCGTCGCGAAGCGGCAGTGCCTCGAGCGCGGTGGTTTTGGCTTCGTCTTGCTGATTAGTCACGGCAATAGCATAGCGGGCCGCCGACTCAACCCTTTGCGAGTGACGCCAGAATGCGCTGCTAGTTATCGACTGGCACAAATACGGTCTGTCCCACCTGCAGTTCAGAGTTCTCCAGATCGTTATACATGACGATGTGATCCAGCACTGCGGTGGGGTCTGATTCTTGTGAGATCCGAGACGATATATCCCATAGGGTATCGCCGGGTTGGACCAGGATCCGCTGGTAGGTTTCGGGCTGCGCACCTTCTGCCGCCATGGCTGGAGGGACCGCTTGCCGAGATAGTGCAAAGAGCACGACGCATACTGTGACCAGGATTAATACCAGTCCTGCTAACACGAGCTTGCCTCGGCGCGTGATGCGAAGTTTCTGTGTGGTGTTGTGACTGGTCGAGTGTGGCATCGAACCCACCTTCTTCTGTCTGACCGGGAAACTGCTGTATCTGTATTGAAGCAACCGGGTAGGACAGGATAAGAAATGGTGGCACTGTAGTGTCGATGGGATAAGCCAGCACTGGATCGAGCTGCGGCTGGACGTGGCACCCTAGATGGCGGCTACCAGTGATTTTTCAAAGGTCAGCAGACAGTCTGGTGAGGCTTTGCAGGACCTGGTCCAGCGAGCGCGTCGACCAAAAGTCCGGCATGGAGGCGCGTAAGAATCCGCCGTACCCAGCGGTGGCTAGCCGGGAGTCCAGCACTGCTACGACACCCCGGTCCGACGTGGAACGAATCAGGCGACCTGCTCCCTGTGCCATCCGCACCGCTGCGTGAGTGGCAGATACCGCCATGAAACCGTTGCCACCGCGTTGGCTAATGTGCCGGGCTCGTGCGGAGGAAAGCGGATCGTCGGGGCGGGGAAACGGGATCCGGTCGATCGTGACCAGACGGAGCGCATTTCCTGGCACATCGACACCTTGCCACAAGGTGAGGGTGCCAAAGAGACAGGCTGTCGGATCGTCAATGAATGCTTCGATCAGCCCGGACAGTGTGGCTTCGCCTTGGACCAGGATGTTCATCTGGTCGCCGAAGCGGAGGCGCATCTCGTCGGCGGCTGATTTCGCCGCGCTGCGAGATGAGAAGAGACACAGGGCGCCACCGCGCGAAGCTTTGAGTAGCTGCTCGAGACGCTCGTGAGATTGCGCTGTGGGTTGCGGACCGGGCTTGGGCAGGTCATCGGCGACGTACAAAATTCCCTGTTTGGGATACTCGAAGGGACTGCCCACGTCTAACGTCTGGTATTTCGCTCCCCCGTTGAGTGTGTATCCCAGATCGCCGGTGATTGCGTCGAACTTCCCTCCGACGGTGAGCGTGGCCGAAGTCAGGATGGTTGTGGTGTCATCTAAGAGTTTGTCGCGGAATTTCCCGGCAATCGATAGTGGCGCCGTGTAGAGCAGCGGCGCAGAGCTCGGGTCGGCTTCTATCCAACCTTGGCCGGGTTCGAAATGCGACGGTCGAGTGGCCCACACCACCGTGCTTCCTTGTGGTTGTGAGCCAGCGGTGAGGATTTGTTCGGTGGTGTCAAGAATTTCCGTTAGCCGGTTTTTGACGAGTTGGCGTTGGGAGTCTTCGGTGTCGGTGCTCCCCGAACCTTTCAGATCGCTGATCATCTGACGGGTTTCGTTGCGCACTGCTTCCAGCGCGTTGAGTTGTTGCTCGTTAAGACCTTGCGCGAACCACCCCGAGGGTGCGGTCATAAACGCCGCCTCCAGAGCTGCGGCCGCATCAGTGAGATCGGAGGCAACAACAGCTGCCTCTTGTCTGGCTTGCTTGGCCACCGTGCGGATCATTGGACCTGATAGATGCAATGTGACCGCTGAGGTCACTCGGTCGGTGAGTTCGTGAGCTTCATCGATGATGATCGCATCCGCCTCGGGCATGAGGTTGAGATCTTCGAAGGCCGCGATGGCGAGCATGGCATGGTTGGTCACGACAATGTCGGCCTTGCCGGCTGCTTCGCGGGCAAGTTCGGAAAAGCATTCCTCAGCAAACGGGCACTTTGACGCACCAATACATTCACGCGCGGTTACGGAGACTTGCCGCCAGACCTCATCTGTAACCCCTGGTTTGAGGTCGTCACGATCACCGGTATCGGTTTCTTCGGCCCATTCGCGCAGTCGCACCACTTCTTCACCCATTTGGGATAGCGGTTGGCCGGTGACATCGGTGGTTGCAAGCAGGCTGTCATCGTCTGCCGGGGCCGCGGCGCCATGAAGCTTATGCTTGCACACGTAGTTTGCGCGTCCCTTGAGTAAGGCCACATCAACTGCACGAGTCAATGATGGGCTCAATGTTTCCAGCAGGCGCGGCAGGTCACGTTTGATGATCTGGTTTTGTAACGCCAGGGTGGCGGTGGCGATGATGACCGGCGATTCACTCCCCAGGGCATAATCCACTGCAGGAATCAGATAGGCCAAAGATTTTCCGGTGCCTGTGCCGGCCTGGACGAGCAAATGGGTCCCGGATTCCAGGGCCTTGGCGACTTCGGTGGCCATCCGTTGCTGGCCGGGCCGGTCCTGACCGCCCAGGGCGTCAACAACATCAGCCAACCATTCGGTGACTTGCGTCTCCGCTTGGCTGGCTGTAGCTGTGCCTACCGGTTGATTACCGGACATAACTTAGGTAGTGGTCCTTATCCTCGGGGTACACCAGCACGGTCATAGCTGTGCCTTCTGGCTCATAAGTTTCGGCCAGGATTTCGGTGTCATCCGAGTGTAGCTGGTGGACGATCTCTCCGTCGGTATATGGCACCAGCAGATCCAGATGGACGCTTGGTCGGGGCAGTCGTTCCGCGATGGCTTGTTCAAGCTCTGCGAAACCTTCACCCGTTGCAGCCGAAACGATCACGGCGGTCGGATATCTTCTGCGCAGCCGGGCGAGTACCAGTGAGTCGGCGGCATCTGCTTTATTGAAGACCACCAGCTCTTGGATGCCTGCGATGTCGGTATCACCAAAGACCTGGTGCACAGCTTGAATTTGCGCTTCGGGTTCTGGGTGTGAAGCGTCAACAACGTGCAGGATCAGATCCGACTCGTCAACTTCTTCCAAGGTAGAGCGGAAGGCTTCTACCAGCTGGGTAGGCAGTTGCCGGACGAAGCCCACGGTATCGGACAGGGTGTAGGCCACACCATCGGGTGTCTCAGCGGCGCGGACCGTTGGGTCCAAAGTGGCAAATAACGCGTTTTCTACGAGCACACCTGCGTGCGTCAAACGGTTGAGCAACGAGGACTTGCCGGCGTTAGTGTAGCCAGCGATGGCCACCGAGGGGATTTGGTTTCGACGTCGACGCGCCCGTTTCGTCTGTCGAGCGTTCTCCATGTGTTTGATGTCTCGACGAAGTTTGGCCATCCGGTCGCGAATGCGGCGCCGGTCTAACTCAATCTTGGTTTCACCCGGACCACGCGATCCGATGCCGGCACCACCAGCGGCTTGGCCCCCGGCCTGACGCGACATCGACTCACCCCAACCGCGGAGCCGCGGTAGGAGATATTCGAGTTGCGCCAGCTCAACTTGAGCCTTGCCTTCTTTGGATTGGGCATGTTGGGCGAAAATATCAAGAATCAGCGCGGTGCGGTCGATCACTTTGACACCCACCACGTCTTCGAGGCCACGGCGTTGCGATGGCGCCAACTCGGTGTCGACAATCACTGTGTCAGCACCGTTGTCGCGCACGATGTCGGCCAGTTCACGTGCTTTGCCGCGCCCTAAAAAGGTTGCCGGGTCGGGTGCGTGCCGTCGCTGAATGATGCCATCGAGGACGGTTGATCCGGCCGTATGCGCCAGTGCGGCTAATTCTTGAAGTGAGTGTTCAGCTTCAGTAATCGTGCCTTCGGTCCATAACCCTGCCAGTACCACCTGTTCAAGGCGCAACTGACGGTATTCGACCTCGGTCACGTCATCAAGCTCGGTGGAAAGGCCTTGCACTCGACGCAGCGCGTGGCGCTGTTCTAGATCGAGTTGGTCACCATCATAAACAGTATGGTTCGATCCCCCGTCATCTAATGCTTGCGCGCCCGTTGGGGCGCCGATGGCGCTGCTGTGCGTTGGCTTAGCGTTATCGGCCGACAGGATTCGATCGATCAGCGTCTTGACTTGCTCATCAACCTGACGATCAGTGGGTTCGTTTGAGGTGACCATTTTCTCCTTGTTCAGAAGCAGTATTCCTTACGTTGTAGTATTTCACAATCGCGCTGTCGATGCCTATGGCTCTAGGCTTTCCAGCGCGAAGATTCAGTGCTTTTCGATCTAAAATCATCTATCCAATACAACATCCGAGGCAGTGGTTATATTCCGCTTCCACAAGGTCCGCTTCGACGTCGGGACGTACTAGACTACTAAGACGATGAGTGAGCATTATTTTTCTTCTACCCCATCAGGGGAGGCCCGTCACCGGACCATCGAAGTGGAACTCGCGGGCCGACCGGTTCAGGTCGCGACTGCTGCAAGTATCTTCTCTCCCGACGGACTCGACCGTGGGACCAAAGTGTTATTTGATGTCGTGCCACGCCCGCCGGCCACCGGAGCGTTCTTAGACCTTGGCTCGGGTTGGGGCCCGATCGCGTTGACGCTCGGGCTGTTATCGCCTGAAGCGCGCGTGACGGCTGTAGAAGTAAATCAACGTGCAGCAGAGCTGACCCAAGCCAATGCTGCACGTTTAGGCCTGCACAATATTGTGGTGCAGCACCCGGATGATATCGCCACCGACCAAGGCTTCGATTTGATCTGGTCGAACCCACCCATTCGGATTGGTAAAGCGGCCTTGCACGAGCTCCTGTCGAGATGGCTCCCCAGCCTCAATCCTGGGGGTCAAGCGTGGTTGGTAGTGGCCAAAAAACTCGGTGCCGATTCACTGCTGCCGTGGATCGCTCAAATGTTAGAAGCAACAGCTCCGGGCCAGTTTGATACAGCACGCGCCGACAGTATCAAGGGTTTCAGGGTACTGCGTATTGATCGGCGTTAGAAGCGACCAAAAAATACCGCTGGCGCTTTCGTAAACGTCGAAAGCCTGTTGTGGTCGTGAAGTTGAACCACCATTTGCCCTAGCGGGGTCGTCACGTTCCAGAGATTCAGCTGTTGCAGACCGGACCACTGCTGAAATGATACCGCCGCAGCTGCCGTCGCGGCTGCGAGGTCGTGATGATGGTTGGCTTCCCCAGAGTGACGCATGGTCAGTTGTCCCATACCGCTGTCGATGAGCGGGTCTTGGGGCGTCACGAAACTCACACTGGTGGGCTCCTCGACTGCGGGTTCGATCGATGGTTGTTGGGTGAGGTCGATGGCTTCGAGTTCTTCATAAGACTCGATGGCTATGGTGATGTGGTTGTGATGGATGCGTATGCTCAGCCCGGGTCGCGGATCGGTCAACCCGGCTGTCATCACGAGCGCGTCTGAACCCACCGCTGTGGCAGTGTCGGCGAAAGCATAGGCCCATTGGCCGATGTCTACCCCTATATATGCGGGAGTGTAGACGGTGGTGACCAGTTCTGCGTCGGTTCGAAAAACATGGTGGGTGGTGTCTTGCGTATTGATGATTCCAAGCGCAGCCATCACGCTGGTGGCCGCCCGTGCCGGTTCGGTCATATCGTCCACTCTGGACCCGTCAGCTCGCCAAGCTTCTAGGTGATACCGCATGGTGGGGTGTTCGGCTGTTTTTTCAACCGCGGTCATTGCCACTACCCCGGTGGCTCCCACGCCATTGCGACGGTCGCACAGGGCAATGATCTGATCTTGCGTCAGGGTCGCTGACATTGTGGCATCGTCGAACACGATCCAATCGCCGGCCGGGCCGGTGACTTTGACGAATCGTGAGCCAGCTAGCGTCTCGCGAAGGGACCTTGGCACGGGAGGCTGTGGAAGGGTCATAGTCACAGCCTAATCTGAAGCGAGCATTGCGGTGATCTGCTCCACGGCATGTTTCGAGTCGGCATCAATCCACCGCACCCGCGGATCTGCTTTGAACCAGGTTTCCTGCCGTCTCGCGAAGCGTCGGGTGGCAACGATCGTCGCTTCGATTGCTTCGGAGAGTGTCAACTCGCCCGCCAGGTGTGCCAACATTTGTTTATACCCGATAGCCCGCGAAGCAGTCGGGGCGTCTGCTAAGCCTTGCACCTGAAGTCGCTGTACTTCTTCAAGCCATCCTTGATCGATCATGTGGTGCACGCGTTGGGCGATACGATCGTGGAGGACAGCCCGGTCGATCCGCAATCCAACCTGCAACACCGGCGGCATCATGGAGTGGTATTGGCGCGTAGGCATATACGAGCTAAAAGGTCGCCCGGTCAGTCGGTGCACTTCTACTGCCCGAATGATACGCCGAGCGTCATGAAGTCGATCAGCAGATTGGGGATCGACACGACGAAGCTCTGCTGTCAGGGCTGCGGTGCCATCCTCTGCGACCTGATCGGTGAGTTGTTGCCGGAGTTGGGCATCGGTGGGTGGAAATTCCAACGTGTCGAGGGCTGCGCGCACGTACAGGCCCGAGCCGCCCGTAAGGATCGGAGCGTGATCCCGGGCTCTGATGTCTGTAATCTTTTGGCGCGCTAGGTGTTGAAAGGTGGCCACACTGGCCTCGACGTTGAGGTCGTAGATGTCCAGCAGATGATGCGCGACCCCCTGACGTTCAGTCACGGAAGCTTTTGCGGTCCCGATGTCCATACCCCGATAGAACTGCATGGAGTCGGCATTAATGACCTCGCCTCGTAGCGCTTGAGCTAGGGCAACAGATAAGGCGGTTTTGCCCGTAGCTGTTGCCCCGACTAAGGCAATAAGCGGACGTTTATTGGGCGCCGACACGCAAACTCGGAAGACCCAGATTTACCCCACCTGCAGGAGCCGCTGACCCGGTACCACAGGACTCGGCTTGAGCTCTATCCCAGGCATCACCAGCCGATGATCGACGAATTGTGTACTGCTGTTCGACTGTCGGATCGGCAATGAGGTGGTAAGGGTGGGCACCGGTGATGGGAACGGTTACAAAGTCGCCGGGACGAGGTGATTGGGCACCATGCGGAATGCTGAAGTGCACCAGCCGGTTGTCGGGTGCCCGGCCTGTCATCCGTCCGGTTTGCTGGCTACGATGACCCGTGTCGTTGGTCACCAATACTTCTTGAGACGTGCCGACGAGTTTGGCAGATTCTTCTGCAGCGATTCGATCTTGTAACGCGACAAGTCGCTCAAAGCGCTCTTGAACAACCTCTTTGGGAATCTGATCTTCCATCTCCGCGGCCGGGGTGCCTTCCCGTGGAGAATATTGGAATGTATAAGCCATCGAGAAGCGAGAAGCTTCCACGACCTCAAGCGTTTGCTGGAAATCTTCTTCGGTTTCACCGGGAAAACCAACAATGATGTCGGTTGTCACAGCCGCGTGGGGAATGCGCTCCCGGACTTTCTCCAAGATCCCCAAGAAACGTTTCGAGCGATACGATCGGCGCATGGCTTTCAGGATGCGGTCTGAGCCGGACTGTAGCGGCATATGCAGCTGCGGCATCACGTTCGGAGTTTCTGCCATAGCGTCGATGACATCGTCAGTAAACGAAGCAGGGTGGGGGCTGGTGAACCGAACTCGTTCCAAGCCTTCGACTTCTCCGGTCGCACGCAGAAGCTTGGAGAATGCCTGGCGATCGCGAAACTCCACGCCGTAGGTGTTCACGTTCTGACCCAGGAGGGTTACTTCCACCGCGCCATCAGCGACGAGCGCTTGGACCTCAGCAAGAATATCGCCGGGCCTGCGATCTTTTTCTTTGCCTCGCAGCGACGGGACAATGCAGAAGGTACAGGTATTATTACATCCCACCGAGATCGAGACCCAGCCGGAGTAGCTGGATTCTCGCTTGGTTGGCAGGGTGGAAGGAAAGGTCTCTAGTGCTTCTAAAAGCTCGACTTCAGCGGCATTATTGTGTCTCGACCGGTTCAATAGCACCGGTAGCGAGCCGATGTTATGTGTGCCGAAGACGACATCGACCCATGGGGCGCGCTCGACGATGGTGTTTTGGTCTTTCTGCGCGAGACACCCACCCACGGCGATTTGCATCTGCGGGTGGGACTCCTTGGTCTCTTTGAGGTTTCCAAGATGTCCGTATAACCGGTTCGCCGCGTTTTCCCGCACTGCACAGGTATTAAATACCACGAGGTCGGGAGTGTGATCTTCCTGGACCGGAAAATACCCATTGGCTTCTAAAAGACCAGAGATGCGCTCGGAATCGTGGACGTTCATTTGGCATCCGAACGTGCGGATTTCATATGAGCGCGGGGTGGCAGTGTCGGCTAGGGCTTCAGTCACGATGCTCTTTTTCATTCGTCGAGGTGGTCGAGGTCGGCTGCATTCATTGCGTCGGTAACGACACTAAATGCGAGGCCAGATGGGTAACCTTTTCGAGACAGCATACCCACCAAGCGTCGCACCATTCTATCGCGTTCTTTCCGGTCGTCGGGATCCGATGACGAGGGAATTGAAGTGCGCGACAGTTTCTTGCTGACAAGCTCGTGCGCTGCTGTCCATTCGTCCTCGTCCGTGACTTGTTCTAATGCTGCCTCGGCCTCGTGGTCCGCAATGCCGCGTTGCTTGAGCTCCATGCTCAAGACTCGGCGGGCCAAACCCTTGGAGCGATGCCGTGAACGGACCCACATCTCGGCAAAGGCGGCATCATCAATGAGCTCGACCTCTTCGAAACGATCCAAGACCGCTTCAATGATGTCTTCTGGAATGTCTCGCTCAATGAGTTTTTGGCCCAGCTGATACCGTGATTTTGGTGCAGCCGACAATTGCCGCAGAATAATATTCCTGGCGTTCTGTCGGTGCTCCTCGGCAGAGATATTCTCTTGCGACATTGAGGCTTAGGCGTCCTCAACTGCTTTGAGTTCTACCTCTGCATCTTCCTCAGCCTGTTCAGGGCCGATTCCCAAGGAGACTTTGATACGCTGTTCGATTTCGGTGGCAAGATCTGGATTGTCTTTGAGGAACCGGCGAGAATTCTCTTTACCCTGTCCGAGCTGATCCCCGTCATAGGTGTACCAAGCACCGGATTTGCGCACGATGCTGTGTTCGACGCCCATATCCAATAGGCCACCTTCACGAGAGATCCCCTCACCATAGAGGATGTCGAATTCAGCCTGTTTGAAGGGCGGGGCCATTTTGTTTTTCACAATTTTGGCCCGGGTCCGGTTCCCGACCGGGTTGCCTGCTTCTTTCAAAGTTTCGATTCGGCGGATGTCGATACGTACCGAGGCATAGAACTTCAGGGCTTTCCCACCTGTCGTGGTTTCTGGTGAGCCGAAGAAGACCCCAACTTTTTCACGAAGCTGGTTGATGAAGATCGCGGTCGTCTTTGACTGTGCCAGGCGTCCGGTGATCTTACGCAGGGCCTGCGACATCAGACGAGCTTGCAGCCCGACGTGTGTGTCACCCATTTCCCCTTCGATTTCAGCTCGTGGCACCAAGGCTGCCACGGAGTCGATCACGACAACATCCAGCGCTCCAGAGCCGATCAGCATGTCCATGATTTCCAGTGCTTGCTCGCCGGTGTCCGGCTGTGAGACCAGCAAGGCATCAGTGTCCACACCAAGTTTTTTGGCGTATTCGGGGTCTAGGGCGTGCTCGGCGTCAATAAAAGCTGCAATGCCACCCTTGCGCTGTGCTTCTGCAACAGCATGCAGCGCGACTGTGGTCTTACCGGAGGACTCTGGGCCATAGATTTCCACGACGCGCCCGCGTGGTAACCCACCAATACCGAGTGCGATATCTAGCGCTACTGATCCTGTGGGGATAATTTCTATCGGTGCACGGACCTCGTCCCCGAGGCGCATGATGGATCCCTTGCCGTAACTCTTGTCAATCTGGGCAAGCGCGGCATCAAGTGCTTTCTCGCGGTTAGGATTTGACGACATTAGGTGTACTCCTTGAATTGTTAATCGCAAGCCGAAAGGCTTGCTGCCTACCCCAAGTGTATGAGCCGGCGAGGACACGATAAGCCACGGTTGTTGAGTTGTGGATATCGGAGTCTACGCAAAGCACCATTGCGGCGACTTGGGAATAATTCTACAAACTGCGCGGCATTTTGCGAATTCGCTTCGCGCGTTGAAGCCGCGTTAGACAGTACCGGTATCCCGGGGCGCTTTGTCTTTGCCCAGACGTCGCTCTGCAGGGATGTCATGTAAATTGCACACAGCTGACCATACGGCTCTCGGTTCGACCCCCGAGGCCAGAGCTTGCTGAGCGGTCGAGTTTAATCCTGGCAGTTCAAGTGAGGTCGCGATAACTCCTGCGTTGGCAGAGCCAAACTCGTCTTCCATCAGGAGCCAAAACTGCGATTGTCTCATGGGACTTCCTTAGAGTTCGCTTGCGCGGCAAAGGCCGCAAGCCTAATGAGAAGTCTAAGAGGCTTGCGGCCTGATTCAAAGCTTGAATCGCTGCAGTGCGACTAGCGGTTTGCTAGGCGGTCACCGCGTTTGTAGTGACCCTGCTGCTGTTGCTGGGCGTAGCGGTGAGCCAGTTCCGCTGGAATCGTGTCTGGGATCTGTACTGCCTCTTCAACGGCAATACGATCAGATACTTCACGAAGCATGACCGACAGAGGAATATCAAGTGCGGCGGTGATAGCGCTCAACAATTCAGAAGAAGCTTCCTTTTGACCGCGTTCTACTTCGGAGAGGTAACCCAGCGAAACACGTGCATCATGTGAAACCTCGC
>CALBOC010000238.1 GCA_937896705.1 uncultured Micrococcaceae bacterium
CACGGCGACCGATGACAATACCTGGGCGAGCGGTGTGCACGTCTACGCGGACACGGTCGCGGGTACGTTCGATCTCAACTTTGGAAATACCAGCACGTTCCATGCCGTCTTCGAGCAGGCTACGGATTTTGACGTCTTCTTTGACAAAATCCTTGTAGCGCTGACCCTTGACGTTGGAGTCGGCGAACCAACGTGAAACGTGGTCTTTGGTAATGCCGAGGCGGAAGCCGTGTGGGTGAATTTTCTGACCCATTTAGTTGGTCCCACCTTTCTGATCTTCATCGATCGCAACAACCATGGTGACGTGGCTGGTGCGTTTTTTGATTTCGAAGGCACGGCCCTGAGCGCGTGGACGGTAGCGCTTCATGGTCGGGCCTTCATCAACGTAAGCTTCACTGACGAACAGTTCTTCTTCTTTGAAGGCCAGACCTTCACGGTCTGCCTTGCTCCGTGCATTCGATACTGCCGAAGCGAGTACTTTATACACTGGATCGGATGCGCCCTGCTGGGCGAACTTCAAGATGGCCAGGGCTTCATTCGCTTGCTTACCACGAACAAGGTCGACGACGCGCCGGGCCTTCATTGGCGTAACACGCAAATAGCGTGCAATTGCCTTGGCTTCCATTGCTTAATCCTCTCTAAGATCAGCCGACCGCGACTAGCGGCGGCCTTTCTGGTCGTCCTTGGAGTGGCCGCGGAAGGTACGCGTTGGCGCGAATTCTCCCAGTTTGTGTCCGACCATGGATTCGGTAATGAACACCGGCACGTGTTTGCGACCATCGTGGACAGCAATGGTGTGACCCAGCATGTCCGGGATGATCATCGATCGACGTGACCAGGTGCGGATAACGTTTTTGGTGCCCTTATCGTTCTCAGCAAGAACCTTGAGGTACAAGTGCTGATCTACGTAGGGGCCCTTCTTCAGGCTGCGTGGCATAAAGAGATCAGCTCCTATCGATTCTTCTTGCTTTTCGGACGACGACGCACAATGTACTGGTCGCT
>CALBOC010000239.1 GCA_937896705.1 uncultured Micrococcaceae bacterium
CCTGGAAACGGATCAGCTCGAGAGCCTCGACGAGGCGTCCTTAGCAGCGGGCTCTGCTGAACCGACGGCAATCGCCGAAGCGACCGACCAGCTAGCGAACTACCCCAGGTCGGTTAGCCTGGAGTCGGTCACGGTCGATGAAGACGAAGAAACCTCTGAGGAAGATCCCGTGACCGCCACAGCACAATATTCAGTGACGTGGGATCTGTCGAGCGGTGGAACTCAAGCTGAGACTGATGACGAAGAGGGCAACGAGGACTCAGCTGAGGAGTCCTGGTCTTACACCACTGAAGCGACCCTGATCTGGAATGAAGAAACCGACACTTGGGAGCCACAGCTAGCGGCTGATACCCTCGTTCCAGGTTTGGCCGATGGCGGCCGCGTAAACGTGACCATCGATCCAGCACAACGTGGCGACATCCTTGATACTCATGACCAAGCATTGGCCACAGAGCGCCCGGTGCAACGCATCGGGATCGATAAAACACATGTGCTCGATAGTGCTGGTGCCGAGGGGACTGAACCGTCAAATGATGAGCTCGAGGAGATCTTCACCTCATCTGCTACGGACCTAGCAGCGGCACTGGAATTAGATGCTGAGCCGTTGGTCGAGCGTGTCCTGGCCGCCGGGGAGCGCGCCTGGGTCGAATTCATCGTGCTGCGTGATGACGGAGAAACCGAGATTCCCACCGAGCAAATACAGCAGATCCCCGGGGCAACCAGTATCGCAGACACCATGGTCCTTGGACCGACCTCGACGTTCGCACGGTCACTGCTGGGCACCTACGGGCAGCCTTCTGCCGAACAGATTGAAAACTCAGATGGCGAATTCACCGCGGGTGTCGCCACGGGCCTCTCCGGTTTGCAGCGGACCTATAACGAGCACCTGGCCGGTACCGACGGGTTAGAGATCACCGTGGAGAATTCGGGAGCTCAAGACACCCCGGAGGACACCCCCGCTGAGTTCAGCCGACCAGCCACCGCTGGGGAATCACTCACCACTACAATTGACCCCCAGATCCAACAGCTCGCAGAAGACAGCATTGCTGATTCCGAGGAGCCCGCCGGGTTGGTGGTGGTGCGCCCATCCGATGGACAAATCCTGGCTGCCGCTGACGGTCCTGAGCAACTGACCTGGCCGCTGGCGATGACGGCCTCGTACGCGCCCGGCTCGACGTTTAAAGTAGTGACGGCCCTGGCGATGCTTCGTAACGGTTTGACTCCGGATTCCACGGTTCAATGCCCGCCCACACTCAATGTTGATGGTTTAGAGATCTCGAACTTTGAACTCTATCCCGCTGACTACGTCGGGGAGATCACCCTGGCTGATGCGATGGCACAGTCGTGTAACACCACGTTTGTGGGCCAGCACGATGAGATTTCCGCTGAGCAGCTCCAGGAGGCTGGCGAAGCCCTAGGTCTTGTCGCTGACCCTGTCGTCGGTTTCGATAGCGCCTTCTTAGGCGACGTGCCCGCTGATGCTGAAGGCACCACTCACGCTGCCGGGCTCTTTGGCCAAGGGGCAGTTGAGGCCTCGCCACTTGGAATGGCTACCGTGGCCGCCTCGGTGGCCGCAGGACAGACCGTCACACCCGTGATCGTTTCGGAACCTAATGTTGACCCTGAAGAAAACCAGCAGCTCCCGGTCGAGGAGCCGCTGACCGCGGAAGAAGCAGCACACCTGCAGGAACTCATGGCCGGCCCCGTCACCTATGGCACCGTGCCGGTCCTGCAAGATGTGCCAGGGTCGCCGGTGTTAGCCAAGACCGGCACGGCTGAATCGGAAGCAGACGGTGAAGCGATCGCGCACACCTGGCTCATGGCTATCCAAGACGACATCGCCGTCGCGTCTTTCGTGCACGACGGTGTGGGTGGAGCCCAAACCAATGGCCCAATCGTCCAAGAATTCTTGACTGAACTCCAGGACCTGGACCTCGGGGAGTAACAACCTCCGCATGCGGGTATCTGGTGTCGCTAGTGCTCACCGACGGCTTGGGCATAGCGCAGTGCCTTCTCCGTGCCCTCGAACCACGGATCCCCGTGACCCGGTAAGAGAATCCGCGCTGGATGCTTTTGGAGGGAGTGGAGTGAGCCCATTGCCTCGCGCGTATTCTGGGTTGCTGCTGATGCGACGATCTGCGGGCCCGTTCTGCCGGTGTACGGGTCCAGTGTGACCAGTGCATCGCCGGTGATCATCACGTCGCGGTCTGCAAGGTAAAACATGCAATGGCCACGGGTGTGACCTGGCGTATGCAGTGCCATCGGTCGGCCTGGAACCGGCAGTTCCTGCCCGGAACCAAATCGGGTGTCGACTGTGACGCCTTTGACGCGCAGTGCACCGCCGACCGCTATGCTTCCGATAATGGGCAGCGAGCGCGGGTGCAGCAGCGGATAGACGAAACGATTGCGTTGCGGCGTGTACCGGTAGGGATGCGCTGCCAGACTGGCATCGGCGTGGTGGACATAGATCGGGACGTTCCACTCACGCTGAACCCGTGCGGCGAATCCGACGTGGTCGAAATGCCCGTGCGTGAGAATCAGGGCCCGGACATCGTCGACGCTGCGGTTGATGGTCGTCAGGGCTGCTTTGACCGCCGTCCACATCCGGGGCAGTCCCGCATCGACGAGGGTGACCCCGTCGTCGTCTTCAATGAGATAGCAGTTCACTTTGGCTCGCGTGAGTACATGCACGCCATCGGCGACATTTTGTCGAAGCATAACAACCTCCTGCGGTAGCGCTTTAGGGGTAGTGCCCAGCATGGGCCTTGGTACTTGACACTAACGAATCGGGGTCGGCCCAAACCATGGATCGCAGTCGAAAATATGGTGAAGGCCAGAAGGAAGTCTGCTAGCCGTGTGAACTTTGCCGGAGCCACACCGCGGGTGTTCAACGATCGCATCGTCTCGTGTCCCACGGACAGCCGCAAGACCGGCGTCGGCGGACGTGTCTCAGGCTGATGGCTGGACTCGGAATCTGGCAGTAGGTGAGCCAGAGCGTTAGCCTATTGGTAGCCACGTGCTATGAGTGCAAAGTGCCCCATTGTGATCTGGAAGGACAGTTATGAGCACCTTCAAAGAAAATCAGGAACAAGACGTTATCGAGCTTCTTACCGAGGATCACCAAGATATGTTAGATCTCATCGGTCAGATTCAACAGGCCACCACGGTCGAAGAACGCCGCGATACCGCCGACGCGGTGATCGCAGAGATTATGCGGCACTCGGTTGCCGAGGAAATGTATGTCTATCCGGCGATGGAAAAATATCTGCCCAATGGGGCTGAAGAAGTCGAACACGATAAACAAGAGCACGATGAACTTGTCGATGTGATGAAAAAACTCGAAGCTGTGGACGCCGAGTCCGAAGAGTTCATGTCCCTGGTGAAAGAGCTGGAATCGCAACTGCGCCACCACGTCGAAGACGAAGAACAAGACCAATTCCCGGGATTACGGAAACATATCCCAGCGGACGAGCGCAAAGAACTCGGCAAAAAAGTCGCCCAAGCAAAGTCCATGGCACCGACCAGACCCCACCCAAATGCCCCGCACTCGGAACTCTTCCATAAAACAGTCGGTGCCGGCGTAGGCATGGTGGATCGGTTGCGCGATACACTCACCGGACGAAACACGGACAAGGGATAAGGGGATTCGAACCCCTACCGGGGATGATTGTCATGGAACGAGCGGACCGAGATGCCCGTCTGAAGGTCGTCGAGGCACCCGAGGACTGCGGCAACGCGCCTCGCAAAATGGTGATCCGCGATCTCCTCGTCGCGCTCGCTGAACGGGACCACGATGCTGTGGTCCCGTTTTTGCGCGAAGATATCCGATGGGAGATCGTCGGTGCCCAGGAACTCACCGGCCTGGATGCGGTAGGAGCATGGCTTGCTCAGCAGCCGCCGGTCGAGCAGCTGCATATCGCTACGGTTATGACCCACGGCACCGATTGTGGCGCCGATGGGCGACTGGTGCATTCAGATGGCAGCACCACTCGGTTCAATCACGTACTGCTCTTTGCTGGGCACGCTAAAACCGCAAAGCTCAAAGCGGTCCGGAGTTACCTCATCGTGCAAGAGTGCCGCTAGCGTTTGTTCCGTAACGCTCGATTCGTTTTTGCGGTTGCTGTCGCGGCCAGTGGATCTTCTGGCCACGGGTGTTTCACGTAGCGTCCTCGATTTTCGGCTCGCACCTGTGGGTATACGTTGTCCCAGAAATTGGCTAAGTCTGTGGTGATGGCCAGCGGACGACGCGCGGGGGATAACAGGTGCAGCA
>CALBOC010000240.1 GCA_937896705.1 uncultured Micrococcaceae bacterium
GGCGATATACTGAATAAATGGTGACCAAGACGCTGCGGTCGTTGTGGGCTGAGCCTCGACCGGCGGATCCCCCGCGGCGGGTCTGGCGCGACTGGGCGCTGGTCGCGATGCTCGTTTTTAGCTCTTTCATCGAGATGCTCTTGCGCGAGGATAAATCATGGGCACCCTTGGTCGTGGGCGTCAGCCTCGTCGTGGCAGCGAGCCTGCTGTGGCGGCGCACGCATCCGTTGGCTGCGGTCGCCGTCGCCTTCGGAACCCTGCTTGCTTTCGACATCGCGCGGCTCGTGGCCGTGGATGCCACCGGTTTGCAGAGCATCGTCGGGGTGCTCGTGCTGCCCTACGCCCTGCTGCGCTGGGGATCAGGTCGCGAAGCTGCTCTTGGACTCGGCATTATTCTGGTCTGGCTGCCGGTCACCCTCGTGGTGGACCCGACCTCCCCTGCGGAGCGGGTCGCCGGTTACGGCTTCTTCCTGTTCTCCGCAGCCCTGGGTGCTGCCATCCGCTACCACGCAAAGACCCGCCTCCGGGACATCGACGTCGCCAAGGCCCGCGAGCGCGAGCACCTAGCGCGCGACCTCCACGACACGGTCGCCCACCACGTCTCCGGCATCGTCGTCCAAGCCCAGGCCGGGCGTGCTGTTGCAACGTCTCACCCCGAGCGTGCCACCGAGGTCCTTGCTGTCATTGAGGACGCGGCATCGCAAACGCTGACCGAATTGCGCACCATGGTCGGTGTCCTTCGCGCCTCTGACGGGGTGGATTTGACGCCACTTCGGGGTGTGGCCGACCTTGAGCAGCTTGTCGGTCAGGCCGAGGGCGGACCGCAGATCGACGTGGCGCTGTCCGGTGAGCTCGAGGAACTCAGTCCAGCGGTCGCGGCCGCGATCTACCGTCTGACCCAGGAGTCGGTTACGAACGCGCGACTGCACGCCCGCGACGCGACGCGGGTAACCGTTCGGGTGGTAGGTGACACCGATCAGGTGTGGTTAACGGTCGATGACAATGGCGCGGCCAGCGCGGTCCGCGACAGCCCGTCGGGTTATGGCCTGGTCGGTATGCGGGAACGCGTCAAGCTGCTGGGTGGCACCTTCCACGCTGGACCAAACGCGAACGGCGGCTGGCGGGTCGAGGCGATACTGCCCCGAGGGGGCGTTCCCCGATGACCATCCGCGTGCTAATCGCAGACGATCAGGAGATCGTGCGCAGCGGCCTGACGATGCTGTTAAACGCCCAACCCGACATCGAAGTCGTGGGCGCGGCCAGCGATGGGCGACAGGCGGTGGACCTGGCCCGTACTGTGAACCCTGACGTATGTCTCTTCGACATCCGGATGCCAGTGATGGACGGTATCGAAGCCACTCGCCAGCTCGCCGGACCCGAGGTAACCGATCCCCTGCCGATCGTTGTGATTACCACTTTTGACCTTGACGAGTACGTTCATGGGGCGTTGAAGGCCGGTGCCCGGGGCTTCTTACTCAAAGACGCCGGACCTGAGCTGCTAACTCAGGCGATTCATGCTGCAGCTAATGGTGACGCGCTCATCGCTCCCAGCGTCACCCTCCGTCTGCTTGCCGCGTTTGCCAGTTCGCCGAAGGAACCCTCCATCCAACCGATAGAACCGCTCACCGTGCGTGAGGAACAAGTACTCCGCACCGTGGCCCATGGCCGAACCAACAGTGAGATCGCCGCCGAGCTGTACATCAGTGCCAGTACCGTCAAGACCCATCTGGCCAGCCTGATGCGCAAGCTCGGCGCGCGGAATCGGGTCGAACTTGCCATGTGGGCCTATGAGACCGGCCGCGTTTGAGGCGATGCGCAGAGCATCAACTACGAGATCTAGGCTGCAAGCAGCCAGAGTCAGTAAAGTGCAACTATGATCTCGCTGCGCCGCACTCCACGTGAACTCACAACACGTCATATCTTAAAGCTTGCTGGCATCACTGCGGCAGCCGCAGCTGCCGTCCCAGTCCTGGCCGCAGCGGGCCTGGCAGGTGCTGACTGGTTTACGTATAGAGACCGCGAGAAACGGCAAGCTCCCAACCCGGGAACGTTTCACACGCAACTTGAAGAATCAGATCTCACCATCTATACCTCCGGAGAACAGCTCTACGAGGATATGCTTGAGGCCATCAATGGTGCAAAGCGATCCATTTTGATGGAAACCTACATTTGGAAAGCCGATGAGGTTGGCCAACGATTCATCGATGCTTTGAATCACGCGGCTGATCGCGGAGTTCAGGTGTATGTGCTGTTTGACGGGTTCGCAAACTTAGTCGTGTCCCGGTCGTTTTACCGCCAGTTTTCCGATCGGGTGCGTGTCATCCGGTTGCCGGTGGTTGGTCTGCGCTTCTGGAAGGGCCCCATCCGCCATACCGGTCTCAACCACTCGAAAATTCTGGCAGTGGACAATGAGATCGGCTTTGTTGGTGGCTATAATATTGGCTCCCACTACGCGAAGTACTGGCGAGACACCCACTTGCGGGAAATCGGTCCCGGGGTCTGGGATTTACAGCATTCTGTAGCGCAGCTTTGGAATGCGATGACGAAACCAGAGGACCAGATCCCGTGGGAGCCACCCCGCACCTGGCAACCCGAGGTGGAAGTCAATGCCAACCTGCCGGTCCAACTGGTGTATCCCATCCGGCAGATGTACTTACACGCCATTGATCGCGCAAGTGAATACATTATGGTCACCACGCCGTATTTCATCCCAGATCAACAGATCGTGGACGGATTGATTGCCGCAGCGGATCGCGGCGTGGACGTTAGGGTCATGGTTCCCAAGAACTCGAATCACATCGTGGCCGATTGGGTCTCGCGTGGGTTCTATGGCCAACTGTTGGACGCCGGCATTACCCTGCTGCTGTATACGAGCTCCATGATTCACGCGAAGACGGCCACCATCGACGGTGAATGGTCCACCGTGGGTACCGCAAACATTGATCGCCTGTCGCTGTCCTATAACTATGAGACTAACGTCGAGATCATTGATCAACGATTCGCCGCAGAGTTAGAGAAGGTCTTTCTGGCCGATGCTGAGCACTGTGAAGTCATAGATTCGGCGCAGTGGCGGAAACGGCACCCCATGGCGCGGGTAGTAGAACTTGCACTGAGGCCGCTTCGACCGGTGCTCTAACCCACGCACGAATGCGTTTATCTACCTTAGATGCGTGTTGTAGTGGCGCAATTCGGCTTCTAAATCAACACCATTGGCTCGGGCTACGCGTACTAATTCAAATAATTGCGCGCCGACGTCACCGGCTGTGAAGTCGACGGTATAGGTCGTGGTCTGGGGTTTCTCCCCCAGTGGATCACGGGGTTGTCGGCCTGCGCGGTCCACAATTTTTGCTGCGGCAGCCAGTGCTGGCAGTCCGGGCGGCAGATCGTAGATAGAGGAGCGTACCGATTCGGACGCCGTCGAGGTGTTAGCGTTTTCAGCTTGTTTGATCTGCTCCCAGGTTTTTTCGACATCATCGATCGTGACATTGCCGAGCTGGTCTTCGGACAGTAGCTGACCTTGGGAATTGAAGACATGCGGATTGCGTCGGATCATTTTCTGGCTGATCGCATCGGCCACGTCGTCGACGGTAAATGCTCCGGCTTCTTCGGCGATCGCGGAGTGCAAGGTCACCTGGAACAGCACGTCACCGAGTTCTTTGCGGAACTCTTCATACGTGCCGTTCGCGGCTGCCACATCGTCCCACCGGCGGGCCGGTACGGACTCGATGACCTCAACGGCCTCATAGGCCTCTTCGATGAGATATTCGGTCAGTTGATGGTGGGTGAGTTCTTGGGTCCAGGGACAGTACTTGCGCAACTGGGCGGTAATCCACACCAGACGCTCGAGTCCTGCATCAGTCATGAGCCCGGTTAGTCCTTTTGCTCATCGTCTTCGAACTCGACGAAGAACACGGGCGCTTCGGGATCGCCTTCATCGTGAACACCGGCGATAACATCCATCCACGAGAATTCGATGAATTCGCTCAACTGGTCGCGGGCGTATTCGGTTTGGAAGGCACCTTTGACGGCGTTGAGCTGGAATTCCAACAGGTCAACCATGGTGTACCCGTAGACGGCCGCCAGTGTGTACAGCTCATCGGTCAACGACACACCCGAGATTAGGCGGTTATCCGGGTTGACCGTGACAGCAAATCCCGAACGATACAGCACATCAAACGGATGGTTTTTCAACGGGTCATCTTCTGGTCCCGCTTCGACGGCCGCGGTCTGAATATTTGAGGTGGGGCACAACTCCAGCACGGTGTTGTTATACAGGGTGCGGTTGGCAACATCGCCCCAGACCATGATTTCTTGGTCGTCGTCGAGTTCCACATTGGACAGGTCATCGATGATGTGCACACCGTGGCCGATGCGCAGCGCACGGCCTGCGGTCAGCGCTCCGGCGATCGAGTCGAGTCCGTCGGCTTCTCCGGCGTGAATGGTGATGGGCACGAATCGTTCATCGAGCCACGCGAAGACATCGGCGAAGCGGGTAGCCGGGAAGCCTTCTTCGGGCCCGGCGATATCGAAGGCGACCACGGAACCGGCTGGGCGGTGCCGGTGGGTCAGTTCGGCGATCTCTTGAGCGTTTTCAACCGAATTCTGGCGCATCGCGCACAGGATCTGGTGGACTTGGAGGCGACCGTCGAGTTCGGTCATCGCGCGTTCTAAGCCTTCGGTGACCGCTTCGACTGCTTCATCCAGGCTGAGTCCGCCGCGGGTGTGCTGTTCCGGAGCCCAGCGGACCTCACCGTATACGACGCCATCTTCGACCAGATCCATCGCGAACTCGTAGGCGATCCGTTGCAGCGCAGCGGCCGTCTGCATCACCGCGGTGGTGTGATCGAACATTTCTAAATATTTTGGCAAGGAACCGGCATTGGCTGCTTCAGCAAACCACGTGGCCAGTTCTTCTTCTGATGCAGCTGGCAGTTCGTGCCCGATGTCTTGGGATAGTTCCCAGACGGTGCCAACGCGTAACCCACCGTCGAGGTGGTCATGCAGGGAGACTTTCGGCAGGCTGGCCAGATCAAGGGCAAACGGATCCAGGTGCAGTTCGTCTTCTGGACCTGGGGCTTCGATATCAGTGGATTCGTGTTTCTTCACGAGTCCGAGTCTAGGCCAGTTTCCTGGTCGTGAGCATCTTGGTGAGCTTGTTTATCCAACCGCGAGCGCATAAAGCGTTTGATCCCGCGATCAATGAGCCATCCGAGCATGGCGGCCACGATCAGCGCCAGACCAATTTGGAGCACGGTGTTGTCCAACCAACCGGCCGTGAAATAGCCAATTACCAAAGAATACCCCGCCCAGATGGCTGCTGATATGAAGTCTAAGCTCATGAATTTGATGAGCTTCATTCGAGTGGCACCAGCGATGAAGTTCACCGCCACACGGCCACCGGGAATGTGACGGGCCGTGATGATGACCATGGCCCCGGAGTATTTTAGGGTTTGGCGGACTCCCCCGATGGCACGGACCACGGTGCGGGTGCGCATCCAGCGAAACCGCGTGACCCCGATGGTGCGTCCTAACCAGTAGGCGACTTGGTCTCCAATGAATGCGCCAAACCAGCCGAGGAAAAACAGTTGAACCAGACTGATGTTTTCACGCTGATCATAGATCGAAGCCAACGCTACGAGCACGGACTCCGATGGGACGACCGGAAAAAACCCGTCGATGAGGCTCAGGAGAAAGACTGCAAGGGGCATCCACCAGGCTTCGGCGGCATCCAGAATGATCTCTTCAAGAAAATCCAACACGTCGCGGCCTACAAGATTTTAACGAATAACATCGATGATCACATCTGGCGCGGTGTAGGCATCGGCTACTTCGACGGCGGCCTCTACCAGCTGGGTGGCGGCCGTAAAGTGTTCTGGAGTCTCGGTATACAGCGTGAACAGGCGCTCGCCTTCGGTGACGGTCGCACCGGGTTTAGCGTGCAGTCGGATGCCAGCGGTGGCCTGGACGGGTTGACCTTGGTATTGGCGGCCGGCACCGAGGCGCCAGGCGGCTTCGCCGATAGCACGGGCATCCATCCGGGAGACCACGCCGGATGCCGAAGCCGTGACGTGGTGTTCGTGGGTGGGAGTGGGTAATGGCGCGTCTGGGTCGCCGTGTTGTGCGATGATCATGGCCCGCCAAGAGTCCATCGCTTTGCCGTTGGCCAGATTCTCGGCTGGGTCGGCGTCAATGCCCGCACCGGCCAGCATGTGTTTGGCCAGAGTCAAGGTCAGTTCCACCACGTCGACGGGGCCCTGGCCGTTGAGTACCTCCAGCGTCTCTTCGACTTCGATCGCATTGCCCACGGTGTAACCCAGCGGGGTGTCCATGCGGGTGAGCACGGCGGTAGTGGCTACTCCGTGGGCCTTGCCCAGCCAGACCATTTTCTCGGCCAATTGCCGGGCGTCGGCCTCGTCCTGCATGAATGCGCCGGTCCCGGTTTTGACGTCTAAGACCAGCGTGTCGGTGCCTTCAGCCAGTTTCTTGGACATGATGGAAGAGGCGATCAGCGGCATCGAGTCCACGGTGGCGGTGACGTCTCGTAAGGCGTAGATCTTTTTATCTGCCGGGGCCAGTTGCGCGGTCGCAGCGCAGATAACGCCGCCGGGGTCTAGCAATTGATTTCGAATGTGTTCTTCACTCAGCTGCACCTGGAAGCCCGGAATGGATTCCAGTTTGTCCAGGGTGCCTCCGGTGTGGCCCAGTCCGCGCCCGGACAGCTGCGGCACTGCGACCCCGTAGGAAGCGACCAGCGGCGTCAACGGCAGGGTGATTTTATCGCCCACTCCCCCGGTGGAGTGTTTATCTGCCGTGGGTTTGCCCAGTGCGGAGAAATCCAATGTGGTGCCAGAGTTCAGCATCGCAGTGGTCAGGGCAAAGAGTTCGGCGTCGGTGAGGCCTTGGAAGTAAATGGCCATCGCCAGGGCTGCGAATTGCTCATCGGAGACCTCACCGGCCGTATAGGCGTTGACGATCCAGGTGATCTGGTCTTCGGTCAACGGTGTTCCGTTGCGTTTGGCGGTGATGATGTCTACGGCGGTGTGCATGTGGCTAGTCCTGCAGGTTGTGGGGTCCGAAGGCTACTGGGAGGAGCTCGGCGAGGGTCACCGGTCCGTTGGCAGTGGCGATCGACAAGGTTGGTGCTGCGTGTTCATATAACACCTGGCGGCATCGACCGCACGG
>CALBOC010000241.1 GCA_937896705.1 uncultured Micrococcaceae bacterium
TTCGTGTCGTCACCGGTGTATGTCGTGATCATACGAACCTGGCTTCAGTATAAGAACGACCTGCATTTTAAACAGGCTCTGATGTGCGCCGCCCGGGCCAACCGTCCAGATCTGTACTGAAGTACAACGCCGAACCGCCTCACCCTTCGTAATGTCATAAGTGATAAAACCCGGCAACAGCTTCAGGAGGCGAGATGTTTGGTCTACAACTGCACGATGTTGGTCGCAGTTTCGGCGAACATCAAGTCCTCCACAGTGTCGATTTAGCCGTTGCCCGTGGCGAAATCGTTGGTTTCATCGGGGGCGATGGTGCCGGCAAAACCACGACTATGCGACTTATTTTGGGGCTGATTGAAGCCTCGAAAGGTACCATCACTTGGGATGGCGAGCCGATTACTGCTCAAGATCGCCGAGCCATCGGGTACATGCCAGAAGAACGCGGCCTCTACCCTCAGATGCCCATCGCCGAACAACTGGTGCATTTTGCGCTACTCGAAGGCCAGACCGTCACCCAAGCCCGGCGCATCGCGGCGGAACTCATCGAAACCCTCGGTCTCACCGGCCGTGAGCGCTGTCGGGTCCAAGACCTGTCGCTGGGCGACCAACAGCGCGTCCAGCTGGCCGTCTCACTGGTGGGCAACCCGTCCCTGCTGGTGTTGGACGAACCATTTTCCGGCCTGGACCCCTTGGCCGTAGAAACCATGGCGGCCCTGATTCAACAGCAAGCCGAACGCGGTGTCGGCGTCTTGTTTTCATCCAATCAGCTGGATTTGGTCGAACGGATGTGCGATCGGGTCTGTGTTCTCGACAAGGGTCGAATCGTTGCTAATGGTCGAGTCGATGAGTTGCAAGCTGACTCGTACTCGCGATGGATTCTGAGTTTTACCGAAGACCTTCCAGATCTACTCATCGCAGAACTTTCGATTATCCCCGGGCTGATCCCCACAGCGGTTGAAGACGACCCGAAATCGGTCATGATCACGCTGTCTGGTCACAATCGGGAAATTCCCCAAGAGGTCCTGCACCTGGCACTCCGTCACGGTGGACTCAAAGAAATTCAGGGCATCCAACGATCGCTGGCCGAAATCCTTGCTGATCGACTGAAAACGGGCCCGGTGCGGAAAGTACTCATCAATGCAGATAATGACCTGGCAGTCTCAGGCGGTATCTCATGACACAGACTGCGCCCCGTCCTATCGGACGCTCCGCAACTCCGCCCACCGACCTCAACGCGATGCGCATCGTGATCCGACGTGAACTGTTGACACGGAGCTCGAACCGCGCCGTTGTGACTGCGACCCTCGTCCTGTGTGCACTCGCCGGTATTGGCGCCGGTATCGGTGGCTGGTTTTTGGTGGATCGCTTTGGAAGCACCGGCACGCTGGCCTTGGACACCCGATTACTGTTTGCCACCACCATGGTGAGCGCACTGCTGGCGGCCCTGGTGTATTCCTCCCAGAGTCTGACCTCAGGAGTGGTCGAGGAAAAGTCTTCCCGGCTCGTTGAGATCCTCTTGACCAAGATCGGCGTGACCCCCTTGTTGAGCGGCAAACTGATCGGCATTGGACTCGTCACCCTGGGCCAGTTGGTGATGATTGGCGGGGCAGCGCTGACTGGCTTTACCATCGTCGGAGGCTGGAGCGTTTTAGATCTTGAACTTGGTGCCAACCTGGTGTGGTTCCTGGTGTGGTTCCTGCTGGGCTTTGTCATGTTTGCGATGCTGAGCATGCTGCTTGCCTCGACCGTGTCTCGTCAAGAAGACCTGGGCGCCGCATCGACGCCCTTGGCAGTCATGCAACTGGTGCTGTTGGTCGTCGCGCTGTATTTGGTGCCACAGTATCTGGAGAGCACCTGGGTTCAAGTCCTGTCCTTTGTGCCCTTGTTTTCGTCGTACTTCATGCCCATGAGATTCGCCCTCGACGGGGTGCACACCATGGAAATGGTCATCGCAGCGCTGATCGCTGCCGTCACGGTGCCACTACTGTTCAGCTTCACCACCACGATCTATCGAACTCATGCGCTGCGAGCCGGATCGCTGATTGTGATCCGCCAGCCTATCGCCTCAGATGAGACCGCTTAACCGACAGTCCCTGCTCAACCCGCTACCGTTTGATCCAGAAATGAGGTCGTGATGCCCACATCAGGTACTCTGACCGGCCACGATATTCGTGGCTTGCACGCCGCTTCCACCACGCTGGCCAATGGCGCTCGCATCATGGCGCTTCATGCTCCGCAGGCAAAAACGAGCACCGTGGTGTTATCGCTGCGTGCTGGCATGCGTGATGAGCGTCGGCCAGCGCACAACGGGATCATGCGTCTGATAGAGCACATAATTTCTCAAGACAGCCAGCCGGTTCAGGGACTGACACGGCAACGTGCGACGGCTCAGGCGGGTTCCGTGTTGGGTGGTCACACCCACATGGACTACACGGAATTTTGCGAAACCGGCTCTACCCAACATCTTGGGACCGTAGCTGAACGTCTCGTCGATCAGGTGTTCTCCCCGGTGTTTTGCGCCGAGCAGCTCACCGGACACATCGACGCGCTAGCCATGAAACGGCGTCAACAACTGGCCGCAGCGCCAGGAAAAATTTTGCCCTGGCCGCACCTGACGGGGGCGTACTGGCATGATCACCCCAACGGTCATGACGGCAGCGGCGACGCCGACCTAATTGACCGGGTCACACCCGAGCTGCTGGCTTCGATCCATCGCCAGCTGTATCAACCGGCTGGCGCAGTGCTGGTCGCGCTGTCTCCGCTACCGATACCGGACGCCATCCAACAGTTGACCGAAGCATTCGGCTGTATCGCCCCGGGCGATGCGACAGCCACAGACCAACCGGTGGGCCTACCTCTGTCCCAGCATCTAGACGCAGAGACTGTCGGTGAGGGGTCGGCCAGCCGACGCCTGGCCGTCACACGGGCTGCCAGGTCGCGCGCCGTGACCCCTCAGGTATTGGGGGATCTATTGGTGGCCGAAATATTAGGGACGCTCGAGGGTCTGGAAGCAAGTGTTGGATTATTTGGCCCCGGGGACATGACCGATGACGACTTATTTGTGCTCGTTGATGACACGTCCTGCGCCGTAGATCCGGTAGAACGTATCCGGGCGGTCCCGACGGCCCAGGACAGTCAAGTGGGGCATGCGATCTGTCGGGCTATGTACCGTGCTGAACAACTGGTGGTGGATGACGCTCGCCTGGCCCGCACCGTTGCTCGCGATGTGTTGTTGCGGGATATTCCGGAACACAGCGTACAGCTGGTGACTGCCCTGGTTGAACTGCTGGACCGCCCCGCTCTGGCTCGGCACCTGATGGTAGAGGCGAGTCAACGCTTAACCAGCCAGGCATTTGCTTCCATGACGGTCCGATATGAACCGGAGGGTGCTTAATGACAGGCTCTATGCAGCACGCTGTCCGCACCGTGAGCGTCGTTGATACGCGATCTGTTTTTACCACGATTGGGATTGCTTGGCGGACCATCCAGCACACCGGTCAGCGCAGTCATACAGGCCAGCTTGATCCGGGCAGCTCGCTGCGGTGGGCCATGGAACACGGTGAACTCTCCCCGTCGGAAGCGTGCCCCGTACATAGCGTATGGACCTGCGGTGATGGCGCGGAATCTGTGGTGGTGTCTCTACCCGAAGAAAAGGCGCTCGAATGGATTCGGCACGTCCAAGGCGTGTGGCTCGCGTTACCAGCTGCCCACCCGGTGATCGCTATTGCTGGCTCCGAACACATCGTGCAACAGATTCACCAGGCGGTGGGGCCACCAACATCTTCTACTCCGGCGCCAGCAGTGCTCCCATGTGCGATGCGCCAAACACAACAACAGGATTTTACATATACTGCACTTCACGGGCCGGATGTGTCGCATCGGGTTGGGCATGCAGCCACCTTGGTAGCCTTGAGCGCACTCAACGCGGCACCAGCAATGAATTTGCAAACCGAGTTACAGCGCAGCGGGAATCCCGCGCAGGTCAGCCTCAGCCGGACGCTTGAGGCGGCCACCCCAGCCATCAAATGGACTGTCACTTCGGATGCGAAACGCAGCATGGAGACGCTCCAAACGGTTGCGAGCCTCGCTGATGAGCTAGCGCATATCACGACCGCTGATCCCGCAGAAGCCATTGCGGCTGCCCGGGCCAACCTCGTGAGTCCTTGGAATGCGCCGACCAGTCTGGTGCAAGCGATGGCACAATACGAAGTCATGGGATGGGGAGGACAGCTAATTGCCAGCCCCGACCGAGCTTTTGACGGGGTCGAAGAACACTTACCGCAGGCCTTTGAAGGACTGCTGCTGCCGCTGACCAATGTGGTCGATGGTCACCGGTCCGTGCTCGTCTAGGAACGCGGAGTGAGATCGACCAGCCCGTGTTGGATGGCCGTGACTAGGATCTGGACACGGTCGCGCACGCCGAGCTTCTCCATGATTTTTACGAAACGGGCTTTGATCGTGGATTCGGAGACAAAGAGTGCTTGTGCCATTTCCCGGTTGCTCATGCCCTGCGAGAGCAGCTGGATGACTTCCAGTTCCTTATCGGTCAACCGATCTGCGAGCTCTGTATCCGGGGTGATCTGGGCCGGTACGGATTCTTCGAGCCCTTTCACCACGAAACGCGTGACTTCAGGAGATAACACGGATTCACCAGCCAAGACCGCATGAATTGCAGCGACGATCTCGCGTGGCTTGGTGTCTTTCACGAGGTAGCCTGAGCCCCCGGCGCGTAGCAGGTCAACAACATACCGATCCGTCGAGAAGGTCGTCAGCCCCAGGATTTTAATCTCGGGTTGTGCCGCATGAATCTGAGCTGTTGCGCCCACTCCGTCAAGAACCGGCATTTGCATATCCATCAGCACGACATCCGGGTGTAAAGCCGCTGCTTGACGCACTGCGACCTCGCCGTTATTGGCTTCGCCGACCACCTCAATCGAAGGATCTGCAGAGAGATAGTCCCGTAGAATTTCCCGGATCATCGGTTCGTCATCGACGAGCAGTAGTCGAATCATGTGAGGCTCCTTGGGATATCTCAGTCACTGGTTGTCTATCGAGTGGGATCGTCATGGTTGTTGTCCAAATACCACCTGCTATTCCGGTTGACACCTGACCGCCGAAGACTTCACAGCGGGCGCGCATGGATTCCAGACCGGTTTTTGACGAGGAGATAGGTCGGTCTGATGAAATTTCATTGGTGGACCGTAGGGTCACCTGGTCCTGGTCAATCAGCAATTGGATCTGCACGTCGGTGTCGGGTTTGCCGTGCTTCAAAATATTAGTGCCCAATTCACGGACGGTTCGTCGCAGCGCTTGTCGCAAACTGGCAGGTACGGAAGCTACCGGCCCTTCAATTTCCAGTGTTGCGTGAAATCCGCCGCGCACGACAGTATCTACTACGTTGCGCATATCGTGTACTAGCCCGACGGACGTCGTAGTTTCACCTGACAACTCGGGGGCTTCCAACACGGCGTCATAGTAGTCGGTCTGACCATCATCATCTGTTTTCAG
>CALBOC010000242.1 GCA_937896705.1 uncultured Micrococcaceae bacterium
CCATGGTGAGCAGTTCATCGTCTTCGCGGAACTTCATGCCCTTGACCCCGGCGGTCGCACGGCCCATGGGGCGTAGGGCTTCATCGGTGGCGGTGAAGCGCAGCGACTGGCCCTTGCGGGAGACCAGGATGAGGTCATCGGTGTTGTCGATCAGCTTGGCTGCTACGACCTCGTCGCCCTCGTTGAGGTTGATGGCGATCAGGCCGGCTTGGCGTGGGCTGTCGTAGTCTGCCAGGCGGGTCTTTTTGACCATGCCCGACTTGGTGGCCAGCACCAGGTACGGGGCGTCCTCGTAGGTCTCCAGCGTCATGACCTGAGCAATGCGCTCATCGGGCTGGAACGCCAGCACGTTGGCCACGTGTTGTCCGCGGGCATCACGGCCGGCTTCTTGCAGTTCGTAACCTTTGATCCGGTAGACCCGGCCGAAGTTCGTGAAGAACAGCAACCAGTTGTGGGTCGAGGTGGTAAAGAAGTGTTCGACCACGTCTTCGTCTCGCAGGGCGGCCCCGCGGACACCTTTGCCACCGCGGTTCTGCGCGCGGTAGTTATCGACCTTGGTCCGCTTGACGTAGCCCGAGCGGGTGATGGTGACGACGACTTCTTCTTCTGGGATGAGGTCTTCGATCGACATGTCGCCGTCGTAGCCGTAGAGGATCTCGGTGCGACGTTCGTCGCCGTGACGCTCCACGATGCCGGCGAGTTCCTCGGAGATGACTTCGCGCTGACGCAGCGGTGATTCCAGGATCTCGGTGTATTCGGCGATCTTGGCTTGCAGCTCGTCGTATTCGTCCTGGATGTTCTGCCGTTCCAGGGCGGCCAGCTGGCGCAGCTGCATCAGCAGGATCGCGCGGGCTTGTTCGTCGTCAATGCTCAACAGGCCCTTGAGCTCTTCGCGGGCCACATCGGCCGAGGCCGAGGCGCGAATGGTCGCGATGACCTCGTCGAGCATATCCAGGGCTTTGAGCAGACCCTGCAGGATGTGCGCACGCTCTTCGGCTTTGCGTTTCCGGAAGGCCGTCCGGCGAACGATGACTTCGACCTGGTGTTTGACCCAGTAGTGGACGAACCCGTCCAGCGACAGGGTGCGTGGCACACCGTCTACCAGGGCCAGCATGTTGGCCGAGAAGTTTTCTTGCAGTGCGGTGTGCTTATACAGGTTGTTCAGCACCACCTTGGGCACGGCGTCGCGCTTGAGGATAATGATGAGTCGCTGGCCGGTACGACCGGAGGTTTCGTCGCGGACATCGGCGATGCCCGACAGTTTGCCCTCGTTGATCAGCTCGGCGATGCGGCGGGCGAGGTTATCCGGGTTGGCCATGTACGGCAGCTCGGTGATGACCAAGCAGGTACGGCCCTGGATCTCTTCAACATTGACCACCGCGCGCATGGTGATCGACCCGCGGCCGGTGCGGTAGGCCTGCTCGATGCCGGCGTGCCCGAGGATCTGGGCTCCGGATGGGAAGTCTGGGCCCTTGATGCGTTTCAGCAGGGCTTCGAGCAGCTCTTCGCGGGTGGCCTCTGGGTTGTCGAGGTACCACTGGACACCTTCGGCGACTTCGCGCAGGTTGTGCGGTGGGATCTGGGTGGCCATCCCGACGGCGATACCGGTGGACCCGTTGACCAGCAGGTTCGGGTAGCGGGCCGGCAGGACGGTGGGTTCTTGCTGTTTGCCGTCGTAGTTGTCCTGGAAGTCGACGGTGTCTTCGTCGATGTCGCGGACCATTTCCATGGCCAGCGGCGCCATCTTGGTTTCGGTGTAACGCTGGGCGGCAGCACCATCGTTGCCGGGGGAACCGAAGTTGCCCTGGCCCAGGGCCAGCGGGTAGCGCATGACCCAGTCCTGGACCAGACGGACCAGGGTGTCGTAGATGGCCGAGTCACCGTGCGGGTGGTAGTTCCCCATGACTTCGCCGACCACGCGGGCGGACTTATTGAAAGAACGCTCCGGGCGGTAGCCGCCATCGAACATCGCGTAGATCACGCGACGGTGGACGGGTTTCAGGCCGTCTCGCACATCGGGTAGGGCGCGTCCCACGATCACGGCCATGGCGTAATCGAGGTAAGACCGTTTCATTTCGGTCTGGAGATCAATCTGATCTACGCCGGATCCGGACCGTTCTGGCTGGTCGGTAGTTGGTGTTTGCTCGTCACTCACGGGCTAGTCATCTCTCCAGGTAGTTCGTCAAAAAGTTTTTGAAGCTCAAGCGCTCGGGCTTAGATGTCGAGGAAGCGCACGTCTTTCGCGTTTTCCTGAATGAAGTTTCGGCGAGACTCGACGTCTTCGCCCATCAGCATCGAAAAGACTTGGTCGGCCGCGGCGGCGTCATCCATGGTGACCTGCAGCAGGGTGCGGCGGTCTGGGTCCATGGTGGTTTCCCACAGCTCCTGGTAGTCCATTTCACCCAGCCCCTTATAACGCTGGATCGCGTTGTCTTTGGGCAGGCGCCAGCCTTTTTCTTCGCCGCGGGCCAGTGCTTCGTCACGCTGTTCATCAGTGAAGACGTGCTCGTCTTGGTGGTTGGACCACTTGATCTTGTACAGCGGTGGCTGGGCCAGGTAGACGTAGCCGTACTCAATGAGCGGACGCATGTAGCGGAACAGTAAGGTCAGCAGCAGCGTGGTGATGTGCTGACCGTCGACGTCGGCGTCGGCCATCAGCACGATCTTGTGGTAGCGGACTTTTTCGATATCGAACTCTTCGCCGATCCCGGTACCGAACGCGGTGATCATCGCCTGAACTTCGGCGTTACCAAGGGCACGGTCAACGCGAGCGCGCTCAACGTTGAGGATCTTGCCGCGCAACGGCAGGATCGCCTGGGTGCGTGGGTCACGGCCCTGCTTGGCCGAACCACCGGCCGAGTCACCTTCAACGATGTAAATTTCTGATTCGGCTGGGTCTTTCGACGAGCAGTCCGATAGCTTGCCGGGCATGCCGAAGGATTCCAGCGGTGATTTGCGGCGAGCGTTCTCGCGGGCTTTGCGTGCGGCCATGCGGGCGTGGGCGGCCTGCTGAGCTTTACGAATGATATCGCGCGCCGGACCGGGGTGTGCTTCCAACCAGTCGCCGAGCTGTTCGTTCATCGCTGAGTAGACGTAGCCCCGGACCTCGGAG
>CALBOC010000243.1 GCA_937896705.1 uncultured Micrococcaceae bacterium
GCACTGACGCCATTCCGGGTCTTCTTGCAGCGTCTGACCGGTATAGATCGCCGTTCCGATATCGGTGACCAGCGTATCGGGCTGGGGCAGCTCGTCGTGCTGAATGAGGTCCAGTGCAGAGTGGAGGTGGCGACCGGTGACGTACACCAACCGGGGCGGCTGCTCAAAGCCGGTCAAGAATTCTTTGAACTGGTTTAGGGCAGCCGCATCGCCAGCCAGCGTGCCGTCTAGGTCAGTTATAAACAGCTTGGTTTGTGGCAACCCGGCTGACCTCCATGTACAGCTCATCAATGTCTTGGACAATGGCATCCCATCGGAAACGTTGGTCAGCCACGCGGGCGCCATGTTTACCCAGTGTCTCGGTAAACCGTTTACTTCCGGCGATAAGCCCCATCATCGAAGCAAGCTGACGGGAACTCCGCGGCTCGACCAGCAGACCGGTCGTCCCGTGTTCGACGACGTGCTGTAGCCCACCGGTCCGCGAGGCGATGACCGGGGTGCCGCAGGCCAGTGATTCGGCGGCTACCATACCGAAGGACTCATAGTAGGACGGCACGATGGTCGCCGAAGCTTGATTGAAGAGCTTCGCCAGCGACTCGGGCGACTGCGGGCCAATGAATTTGATCGAATGCTCCAGCCCATTGACGTATTTCTTCAGCTTGCGGTCCCGTGGCAGTTGCTTCTTCAGGTCAATGCTAGATTTCTCGCCCCCGGCAATGATCAGCTGTGCATTGGTTCGGCTCTGGCGTCGCTCGGTGAAGTCACGGAATGCGGATAACAGCGTGAAAATGCCTTTCTCTTCCACGAGCCGACCGGCGTAGAGGAAGGTGACGGGCTGGTCCGGATCTTGCCCGTGCTGGGTGGGTGCGAAAATATCGTTGACACCACATGGCGCTACCAGGATGGGTGCGCAGTCCGGTTCGAAGCTTTGGATCAGATCTTTTTCGTACTGGGTGGTCGCGATCACGGCTTGGGCCGATCGGATGATCTGCCGTTCGGCCTCGAACCGGCGAGTATCGAGCTTTCCGGTACCAAACTGTTTGGCCTTAGCTAGAGAATGCGAAGTGTGCACAAACGGCACACCGTAGTCGCGCTGCAACCGCTCCCCCAGCAGTCCCGACAGCCAGTAGTGCGTGTGGACGAGCTCGTAAGAATCTATCGACAGTACTGACGTCATCTCGTCGTAGAACGCGGGCAAGACGTCATACATTGCGTTTTTTGATAAGTATTTTTTGCGACCCGCCGAGATTCGGATGACTTGGCAGTTGTCTGAAAAGGATTCCCGTTGCGGCAATGACGGCTTGCTCCAGTGCGTTACCACATCCACGGTGTATCCAACTTTTTCTAGCGCAAGCGACAGATGCAACACGTAGTTATTCTGTCCGCCCGCTTGTTCCCCACCCAATTCTGCGAGTGGGTCTCCGTGATCTGATATCAGTAGTACATTCTTCGTCATGTCGTTTCACCTTCCATCAAAGCTCAGCTTTCGCGCCCGACTGGGCACACCACCGGAGGGTCACAGTTCAAGACTTTATGAAGTTATTTCAAGGAACTAGCTGGTCATTTGTAACCTTAGAATGTTGATTTGCGAGGATTCAACGATTCACCAGCTAATAGCTGATCTCCGCTTAACATGACATGCAGCGGTCTCGAACGAAGGTGAAAACATACAGGGACGACGAAGGTGACTCTCACAAGCGCAAAGCGCTCGGCTCACGTTGGTCCCAGAGAATATGAAAAATTAAGCGCCGCGATACAGCTGTGCTTCAAGTTGTTCAATACGACGCTTCAGCTGTTCGACGTCTTCGTGGTCGCATTCACTACGCCGAGCCTGATACGGCCGACCGGTGATGCTACCGACTGCGGCCACCGCGCCCCACACGACGATGCCAACTATAGCGATCCAGGCAAACCAAGGAATGTGGTCCATGATAAGGTCCTCCGACATTAAGGGGGCACCGGTGTGATGCTGGTCATCAGTATACGTGGCAGGGTGCCAATCTGGGTGGGAAGTGATGAGTCCTAGGCAGTGGCTGGTGGGTGGCGTTTAATGGGCCGTATGACTTTGCATGAGCTTGTTGCCCCGTATGAATTTCTGATTGGCACGTGGGAGGGCCACGGTCGTGGCCGATACGACACCATCGAGGATTTTCAGTACTCCGAAACCGTGACGTTTACTGCGGTGCCGGGCAAACCGTTTTTACGGTATGAACAGCAAACAGCCAACCCCGATCACGGCCCAATGCACACCGAGGTTGGCTATTTCCGTCCGCAAGCTAGCGGTCATATTGAGTTTGTATTGGCCCAACCCATGGGCCAGACAGAGCTGTTAGAAGGCACCGCGACCGATAACGACGATGGCAGCTTGACCATCGTGCTGGGTTATTCGGAGGTCCGGAACACCACCACAGCCAAGTGGGTTGAGAACACGATGCGGCACTATGTGTTCAATCCGGCCCGCACCGCGTTCTACCACGAGTTCGACATGGCGGCAGTCGGCGAAGAGATGCAGCAGCATCTCGGCGCCGAACTGCACAAGGTGAGTTAGAGCTCGTCGGCCATGTACACATCGGTGACGAAGTAGGCCGGTTCTTCATAGGGGTGCGCTGCAAGGGCCGCTTCGATCGCGCTGCGGGCGATCGCACGCGGCGCGAGCACCTCGATCTTGTGTTCGGGCACATCGGCCGGCACCCCGATGTGCCCCATCCTTGGATTGGCGCCTTTCATCGGCGTGAATCGTCCTACTCCGGTGGTCGACCAGCTGGCTCCCGAGTAGTTACCAAGTCGTCCGGCACCGGCTTCAGCTAGCGCGGTGCGGACGTCTTCTGCATTGCCCATTGGTACGTAGATGCTGATCTGTACCCATTTTGTGTTTGCCATTTATTTCAACGATTTTCCAGCAGAACCAAGGTTCTGGCAAGCTTCTACCACCCGAGCGGCCATATTGGCTTCGGCGGCTTTACCCCAGGACCGTGGATCGTACTTCGACTTATCGCCCACGTGGCCGTCAATCTTCAGCACGCCGTTGTAGTTTTCGAACATGTGTGTGGCCACCGGGCGGGTGAAAGCGTATTGGGTGTCGGTGTCGACGTTCATCTTGATCACACCGTAGGACACCGCATCGGCAATGTCTTGAGCCGACGAGCCGGAACCACCGTGGAAGACCAGATCGAATGGACGTTCGCGGCCAAGTTCACTACCAATGGCTTCTTGAATCTCGTTGAGCAGCTCAGGGCGCAGCTTCACACTGCCGGGTTTGTACACACCGTGAACGTTACCGAAGATCAGCGCGGTGATGTAGCGACCGTTTTCGCCGGTGCCCAGCGCTTTGACGATCTGACGAGCGTCTTCGACCGTGGTGTAGAGCTTCTCGTCAATTTCTGCCGCGTAGCCGTCTTCTTCGCCCCCGACGACGCCGACCTCGATCTCGAGGATTTGTTTATTGAAGGCGGTGCGCTCGAGCAGTTGTTCGGCGATCCGCATGTTGTCCGGTACGGTTTCTGCTGAACCGTCCCACATGTGCGAATGGAAGATTGGGTCGCGGCCGGCTTTGACCTCGGCTTCGGAGGCGTCCAGCAGGGGAATAACCCAGTCATCGAGTTTGTCGCGCATTGCGTGGTCGGTGTGGATAGCAATGCGCACCCCGTAGTTTTTGGCGACTTCGCGGGCGAATGCGGCGAAGGCCAATGAGCCGGTGACCATGTCGTTGATGTTGGAGCCGGAGAAGTATTTTGCCCCACCGTTGGAGATCTG
>CALBOC010000244.1 GCA_937896705.1 uncultured Micrococcaceae bacterium
CTCACCGCCGATTTCGTCACCGACGCCGAAGAATCCTTCGCAGCGAAACTATCGGCCGTCGATGAGCGTCGGGTTGCCACCGGTCGGGATTTCACCGATGAGGGGCAGTTGAAACCTACAGCCGACGTCGTTCAGTTGGATGAGACCTCGGCACGGTCGCTGGCCGGCGGATTAGAGCACACCGAATTCAAGATCACCTCGCTTGAGGACAAGCCGTACCGCCGTCGTCCGGCTGCACCCTTCACCACCTCAACCCTGCAGCAGGAAGCGTCACGTCGACTGCGATTCACCTCCCGGGTCACCATGCAGGTCGCGCAACGCCTGTATGAAAACGGCTACATCACATATATGCGTACCGACTCGGTCGTACTGTCTTCGCAGGCGATTTCTGCGGCACGCAACCAGGCCACCGAACTCTACGGCGGCGAGATGGTGCCCGATAAGCCGCGCTATTATGCCTCCAAAAACAGTGCGGCCCAAGAAGCTCACGAAGCGATCCGCCCTTCGGGTGACTTCTTCCGGACCCCATCCCAGGTCAGAAAATCCTTGAGCGCCGATGAGTTCCGCCTCTACGAATTGATCTGGAAACGCACCGTGGCCTCGCAGATGATTGATGCCACCGGGTACACCGCGACCGTCAAAATTGCTGGGACCTCGGCAGAAGAGACCCCGCGGGTTGCCGAATTCTCGGCGTCGGGCACGGTGATCACCGTGCCCGGGTTCATGAAAGCCTATGAATCCGACCAAAAGTCGGTCCCGGGCGAAAAACAAGCCCGCGACGATGCACGCCTGCCCGATATGGCCGAAGGCCAAGTGCTCGAAGCCCGTGAACTCCAAGCCGAGGGCCACGAAACCACGCCCCCGGCGCGCTACACCGAAGCCTCACTGGTCGCCGAGCTCGAGAAACGTGAAATCGGTCGACCATCGACCTATGCGCCGACGATTTCCACGATCATTGACCGCGGATATGTGCGCAAGCGCGGTTCAGCACTGGTACCGTCCTGGATCGCGTTTTCGGTGATCCGGCTGTTGGAAGAACACTTCAGTCGGTACGTGGATTATACCTTCACCGCGCGGATGGAAGATGATCTCGATCAGATCGCAGCCGGACAGATGGATCGCCAGGACTGGTTGTCCGGGTTCTACTTCGGTAGTGCCGAGAGCGCCGAGGGCCTCAAGGACACCGTCGAAAATCTCGGTGATATTGATGCCCGGGCCATTAACTCGATTCCGGTGGCCGAGGGGATCACCTTGCGTGTGGGCCGGTACGGCCCGTATCTGGAACAGGCCCTCCCCGCTGACGCTAAAGAAGGCGACGATCCGAAACGCGCCAATGTCCCCGAAGAAATGGCACCCGACGAGCTGACCGCCGAAGTTGCGGTCGAAATGATCGAAACCGCCGGGCCGTCTGAACGCTCCCTGGGGACCGACCCGGAAACCGGCTATGAGATTGTGGCCAAAGACGGGCGCTACGGACCCTATGTCACGCAGATCATTCCGGATCTCACCGAAGAGCAAATCCAGGCGTATAAAGACGCCCAACCCGATGAGTATTACAAAAACGGGCGCAAGAAACCCAAGAAAGCCCCCAAGAAGCCAAAACCCAAAACCGGTTCGCTGCTCAAGGGCATGGAGATTGCGACCATGACGCTCGACGATGGGCTGAAGATCCTGTCGTTGCCACGCAGTCTGGGAGTCGCCGCCGACGGTGAAGAAATCACCGCCCAGAACGGCCGGTTTGGCCCCTACCTGCGCAAGGGCTCAGACTCGCGATCGTTGGAATCCGAAGAACAGCTGTTTACGATCACCTTGGCACAGGCCGAGGAAATCTACTCGCAGCCTAAGCAGCGTCGCGGACGTGGCCAGGCGAAACCACCCATCGCGGAATTCGGCAACGATCCGTCATCGGGCAAAAAAGTCGTCATCAAAGAGGGCCGCTTTGGCCCCTACATCACCGATGGCACGACCAACGTCACCGTGCCCCGGGGGACGGCTCCCGAGCAGGTCACCGAAGGCCAAGCCTTCGAGATGCTCGCCGAAAAACGGGCCAAGGGCCCGACGAAGAAAACGAAGAAGAAGTAGCTCATGCGGCTGGGAGTACTGGATATCGGCTCCAATACCGTCCACCTGTTACTGGTGGACGCGTTTCCCGGAGCGCGGCCGACCGCCTACGCCGACCATAAGCGGCCGATGTCGCTGATCCAGCACCTCGATGCCGACGGCGCGATCGCTGAATCTGGTCAGCGCAACCTGGTGGAATTCATCAACAGTGCGGTGGCATTTGCCAAGGCCAACGGCGCTGCGGACATGATCAGTTTTTGCACCTCGGCGATCCGGGATGCGGCCAATGGCACCGAGGTATTAGCGCGCATCACCGAAGAAACGGGCGTGCACCTGACCGTGTTATCCGGTGACCAGGAAGCCGCGATGACCTACTTCGCGGTCCGCAGGTGGCACGGCTGGCACGTCGAGAACTTACTGAATTTCGATATCGGTGGCGGGTCATTTGAGATGTCCTATGGCACCGATGAGCTGCCCACCACCGCGATCTCCGTGCCGCTGGGCGCCCAACGGCTCACCAGGGAATTCTTCACCGAACCGGATCCACCCACCAGCGATCAACTCGCAGCACTGGATGACCATATCCATACCGTGTTAGCAGAGCATCGGCCGATGTTTCCCAAAAGACTGCCGGAAAACACGGTTGTAACCGGAACATCGAAAACCTTCCGCTCGTTGGCGCGACTGGCCGGGGCCGCCCCGTCGACCGACGGGTTATTTGTTCCTCGCAAGCTCCGTCGGCGCGATTTGACCATGTGGAATCAGACGATGGCGTTGATGACCGAAGAACAGCGCGCCCAACTACCCGGGGTGTCCGATATGCGGGCACGGCAGGTGCTGGCCGGGGGGATGGTCGCCCAAGCTGCCATGGAAGTATTCAAAATCAAAAAGCTGCGGATCTGTCCGTGGGCGCTGCGCGAAGGGCTCATCCTGGGGCGGCTCGATGCACTGCGATTGCAGGGCCAGGTCGAGGAAACCAATGGGCGATGGGTCGAAGGGGTAGACTTGACCTCGGACGATGACCGGCCCGGATTCTCATTAGGAGTGGCAGGTGGCTAAACCAGAAATCCCGGTGACGCTGTCGTCATCGTCGATCTTTTCGTTGCCACCCCAACACGTCTTCGGCATGGCTGAGGACCTCGGTTACGACGGTGTGGAAATCATGGTCACCCAAAACCGGTGGACGCATGACCCAACCAAACTCGATGAGCTCGCCCAGCGGCACTCGATGCCCATCCACTCGATCCACGCACCAACCTTATTATTCACCCAACAAGTATGGGGCTCGGCGTGGACCAAAGTTGCTCGATCGGCTGATCTGGCTCGGGAACTGGGGGCCGACATTGTGGTCGTGCATCCGCCGTTTCGGTGGCAGGGCTCATATGCTCTAGATTTCGCCGACGGGATCCGGGACATCATGGAAGCCACCGGAGTCACCATTGCGGTAGAAAATATGTACCCGTGGCGGGTCCGGGGCCAAGAAATCAAAATGTATTTACCCGACTACAATCCCATACCCCAGGACTACGACTACGTCACCTGGGACTTCTCACACGCGGCCACCGCCAAAATGGATTCCTTAGCGGCCCTCAAACTGCTGGGTTCTCGGCTGGCCCACGTGCATCTGACCGATGGCTCCGGCACGGCCGCCGATGAGCACCTGCTCCCCGGCTACGGGCATCAACGCGTCACCGAATCACTGCGCTACATCGCCGCAAGTGACTACGACGGGGCCGTGTGCATGGAAGTCTCTACCCGCGGTCAGAAATATCCTGGCCACCGCGAAGAAATGCTAGCCGAATCCCTGGCTTTTGCGCGGAAATACCTGGCTCGCAACACACCGTCTGAAGGAGAACAGTAGTGCGCATTAGTTTTATTGGTCTGGGACACCTGAACTCAGCGATCGTAGCGGGCCTCTTAGCCACCGATGTGCCGCGCGACCAGATTCGTGCCACCACGCACTCGGTCGAATCAGCGACTGAACGCAGCCAGCAATACGGGATTGCGTGCGCGGCCACCCAGTCCGACCCGGAAGCCAACCGCACAGCAGTCGCAGACGCCGACCTGGTGGTCCTGGGGGTCAAACCCGGCGACCTGGTGGCCACCGCACAAGACATCGCCCCGGCACTGCGCCCAGAAACCACGGTCGTTTCGGTGGCCGCGGGCATCACCTTAGATGCCATGGCCGCGGCACTGCCCGCGGGTCAACCCGTGGTGCGGACCATGCCCAACGTCGCACTAACCGTGGGCAAAGGTGTGGTAGGGATGGCGCCCGGGACCATGGTGACCACGACGCAAACCGAACAGGTCAATGATCTCTTCGCCGGCTCGGGGACCGTTTTTCAGGTTCCCGAAAACCAGCTCAATGCCCTGGCGGCGATGGCCGGGTCCGGGCCGGGCTATGTGTTTCGCTTCGTCAATGCGTTGGCCGCCGCAGGAACACAGGTCGGATTAGACGCACAGGTCGCCCAAGAGCTGGCCCGGCTAACCGTGGTCGGTGCCGGTGCCATGCTCGATGAGGAAAATGCCGATCCGACGGCGCTGGAAAACTCGATCGCCACCGCGGGCGGGGTAACCGAAGCCGCCTTGCAAAGCTTGGACGCCAATGGTTTCAACCAGCTGATTGTCGAGGCGTTGCGCGCCAATATCGCCCGCTCCGAAGCTCTGGGTAGCTAAGCGTTCAACTCGGCCAGGGCCGCATTGGCGGCGTTATACCCGGCCATGCCGTGCGCGCCGGCTCCCGGCGGGGCCGAAGCAGAGCATAGATACGCCCCGCTATCGCCCAACCGATACGGGTTCAGCGCAGGACGCGGCCGAAACAGCAGTTGATACATCGTATTGGAACCCGAAATAATGTCTCCGCCCACGTAGTTGGGGTTTTCGGCCTCCAAGTCGGCGGTGGTGCGTGACGCTGTAGCCACAATACGGTCGCGCACCCCGGGTGCGAATCGTTCAATCTGGTGAATAATCAGTTCGGTCGCATCGTGCGGGTAGCCGAACGGGACGTGGGCGTAAGCGTCAATGGGGTGCACACCGTTGTGGGCTCGTGACGGATCCGCCACCGACTGTTGTCCCACCAACACATATGGGTTACGCGGCATGATGCCACGATTGACCTGGCGTTCGACAAACGCCATCTCGGGCAACGATCCGGTCACATGCACCGTCCCGGCGCGTCGTGCCGGCTCATACGTCCACGGAATGCCACCTTCGACGGCCAGGTTGACCGTCGCCGCAGCCGGACCGTGCCGGAATCTGCGCAATCCGGCGGCCACCCCGTCAGACAGTGCCGGCCCAAGAATATCGGCAGCTGCTCCGGGCGCGGTATTGAGCATGACAATGTCGGCCCTTGGCACATCGGCCAGCGAGTCGATCTGGGCCCCGGTCACCACGGTCCCGCCGTGGGCCTCGAGCGCGGCCAGCATCGCATCGACGATCGCCGCGGACCCGCCTTTGGCCACCGGCCACCCCACCGCATGGGCTGCCGTCAACAGTGTGACGCCCACCGCGGCAGAACCCAGCGAGTGCAGTGGCCGAATCCCGTGACCGGTCACCCCGGCAAACAGGGCTTTGGCTTCCTCGGTGCGCAACAGCGCAGCCAGCGCTTGCGCCGGTAACCCGGCCCGCAGCCCAAATCGCGCAAACTGCACGGGTGCCTGCGGCAGTTGCAACATCGGTTGTGCCACGTCGGCGCTAATGGCCGAAAACTGGCGTGTCAATGGGCCAAAAAGCCGCTCCCAGGCAGGGTCGTTGAGTTCGGCGGCGGTGCGTTCTACTGAACGATACGCCGCCGCACCACGACCGTAATCCAACGGGTGGGCATATTGGATCTCCGGCAGGGCCCATTCCAGTCCGTAATGTTCCAGTCCGGTCGCGTGCATAAACGCATTGTCGACCGCCAACGGATGAAAGCCTGCACACCGGTCGTGCACCAGTCCCGGCAGCGTCGCTTCAACCGAGCGGGCCCCGCCCCCGGGGGTGTCACTGCGTTCATAGACCGTCACGTCAAGTCCGGCTTTGGCCAGGGTCACCGCAGCGGCTAGTCCGTTGGGCCCGGAGCCAATCACATTGGCAGTTACCATGCGCTATCCACCTTTCATGACCGCTTCGACGCCATCACAACCGTTTGGCGAATTCGTCGACACGGTCGGTTGGGCCGGCCACGAGCATGTTGCGACCGGCAGGTAGCTCAGTATCATCAGCGATATTGTGGAAGTCGTCTTCGTCTTCATAGGCCACCACGGTTACACCGTACCGATCTCTGAGGCGCAATTCACGGATCGGGCGACCCGCTAAGGAATCGGGAATCGTGATATTGGCCAGAGCATACCCGGGGGAGAACTCGGTGAAGTTCCGCATGGTGCCACCTAACAGGTGGGCGGTGCGCTCGCCGGCCTCCTGCTCGGGGTAAATCACATGGTTGGCGCCGATGCGAGATAAAATTTGGCCGTGGGACAGGGTGATCGCCTTGGCCCAAATATGGGTCACGCCCAAATCCACCAGGTTCGCGACCGTCAGCACCGAATTCTCGATGGACGTGCCGATACCCACGACGGCGGTTTCGAACTGTTCGACGCCGAGTTGCTCGAGTGCGTCCAGATCGGTCGCATCAGCTTGAACGACCGTGGTGAAGTCATCGATGTAGTGCTGGACAATATTACGGTCGCGTTCCACCGCCATCACATCTTGACCGGAGGCTACCAGCTCGGTGGCCAGCGCGGAGCCAAAACGGCCCAGCCCAATGACCAAAACTGCGGGGTTCGAATGCTTAACCAATGATGGGCCTTTCAGATGGATAACGATAAAACGTGGGTTTGTGTCGGGTCGCCAAACCAGCCGACAACGTAATAATGCCAACGCGGCCAATAAACATCAGCCCGACCAGGATCCATTGACCAGCTTCCGGCGCGCTTGCCGTCAAACCGGTGGTCAACCCGACCGTGCCAAACGCCGACAAGGCTTCAAAGGTGGTGGCGGCTAACCCCTGGCCGGTGACTGCCGTCAACGCGACCACCGCGGTCAGGACTAATAAGGCACCGGCGGTTACGACGGCAACAGCCACTCGCACCAGGGTGGTCGGGATTTCACGCTGATGCACTCGGATGTGTTCATCACCGCGGATCTCGGCGACGATGGCCAGCAGCAAGACGGCCAGAGTGGTGACCTTAATGCCCCCGGCGGTCGAACCGGCACCACCACCAATGAACATCAAGACACAGCTGACCACCAAGGTTTGGTCGGTCTGGTCCATCACGTCGTATGTACTGAAGCCACCAGACCGAGTCATCCCGGAGGCAAACAGGGCCTGGTGGAGTTTATCCCCGGTCCCCAACGAACCCAGTGTGGCGGGATTGGCCCACTCGAAGGCCGCTATTACCACCGCCCCACCCACGAGCAACACCGCAGTCACTTCGAGCGTGAGCCGGGTGTGCAGATTCATGCGCGCCCGATAAAACACCATCCGATAAAGCATGTACACCACCGGAAAGCCCAGAGACCCGGCAAAAACTCCAACATTGATGGTCGTCATGACCACCGGATGCTCCAAGCCGGTTACATCGAGGGTAAAGCCCGCATTAGCAAACGCCGAGACCGCGTAAAACACCGCATGAAAGACGCCCTGACCCGCACCGAGCTGCGAAACAAACACCGGGAGCATCACCGCAGCCAGCAGAGCTTCAATCGTGAAGGTAAAAATTACGACGGTGAGCACCAACGCCGGAACTTCACCGAGTTTTGACACGCCCAACGATTCGGTCGATAACATCCTGGTGCGCAGACTCAGCCGTCGGGAGACCACCAGGGTCAGCCACGCGCCCAATGTCACAATCCCCAAACCACCCACCTGGATGGCCAGCAGAATAATCACGTGCCCGACAAACGAAAACTGCTCCGGGCCCACCGACGTTAACCCGGTGACGGTCACCGCCGAAGTCGCCATCACCGCCGCGTCCACTAGCGCCAGCGCCTCCCCGTCGGCCGCCGCTACCGGTAGGGCCAGTAACCCGGTGAACCCACTGATGACCAGTGCGAACAGCGATATCGCGGCGCGGCCAGGATGGCCGGTGAGCACATCGGCCAGTTTGCGTGCCACAGCCTGCCCACCACCGGGGGTGTGGTGCAGCCGAGCTCCGGGGGACAGCCTTGAAGAGTTCACTGGTTATATCTTCCTCGTTTCCTGCCGCGACCACCACCCGCAGTGGGCCACGAAACCGCATGGCGAGCGTCATAATCCTTGGTATGTACCCGTATGACGGTGCCACGCCCTACGCTAGTCGGTGATGGAAAACACAGCTGGACCTCGCAGTGCTCTGGTGTGGGATGACAAGTTTTTGAGCTATCGCTTCTCAGATACCCACCCGATGAATCCGGTGCGCCTGAAATTAACGCACCGGTTAGCCAAAGAGCTCGGGGTGCTCGACCGCTCCAAGCTGGCGCAGGTCAAACCGCCCCTGGCCACCGACGCCCAGCTGGCCACCGTCCACTCGGTCGACTACATAGCCCAGGTCAAAGCCGCCTCGCGGGACGCCGCCTCTGGCGATGCAAGCGCGATCGCGTGTATTCCGCGAGTCTATGAGTCTGTCGGTTTGGGCACCGAAGACTGCCCCGTCTTTGCCGATCTGCACGAATCTTCGGCCCGCATTGCCGGCGGCACCCTGGCAGCCGGTCAGGCCGTCTGGACCGGAGAAGTCGACAAAGCCGTGAACTTCGCCGGAGGCATGCACCACGCGCAGCGCTCTGCCGCATCCGGGTTTTGTATTTACAACGATGCGGCACTAGCTATTCAGTGGATGCTGGACAATGGTGCGGAACGGGTTGCCTACGTGGATGTCGATGCGCACCACGGCGACGGGGTCGAACAGTTGTTTTGGAATGACCCGCGCGTCATGACCATCTCGGTGCATGAAACCGGACTGCTCCTGTTTCCCGGTACCGGTTTTGCCAAAGATATTGGCGGCCCGCAAGCCGAAGGCACCGCGATCAACGTCGCCGTGCCCGCGGCCACCGGAGACGCTGGTTTTCTGCGAGCTGTCCACGCGGTAGTACCGCAACTGCTCCGCGCCTTTGACCCACAACTGCTGGTCACCCAGCACGGAGTCGACGGCCACCGCCACGACCCGCTGGCCGATTTGAACCTGTCGGTTGACGGGCAGCGGCAGCTGATGTTGGACGCATCAGACTGGGCCGATGATTTCGCCGGTGGCAAATGGTTAGCGCTGGGTGGTGGGGGATACAGCACGATGAAAGTTGTCCCGCGAGCTTGGGCGCACCTGGTCGGCATTGCGGCCGGCACGCCGATCCCGTTGCAGACCGAAACCCCGCAGGCTTGGCGCCAGCTCGTCGCCGATGAATTAGGCCTTGCCGTCGAGGATGTGGTGACCACCATGACCGATGACGCCGATGTGTGGTGGCGGTCCTGGGAGGTCGGATACGACCCGGCAGATCCGACCGATCAGTCCATCATGGCCACCCGAAAAGCGGTGTTCCCGTTCCACGGGTTGGACCCGTGGTTTGATTAGTGACGTGTTGTAATCTGTTCCATGAGCTATTATTAATGGCTAATGGTGGTTGCCGCCTACACTTGAACTTCCCCTCAGGCG
>CALBOC010000245.1 GCA_937896705.1 uncultured Micrococcaceae bacterium
CGATGCTCGTACAGCAAGCGCGAATATGGATTCGATGGCTCGAAGAGCTCGAAGGGGTAGAGCAGGTCAGACCACGCCGAAGGCGGTGTTTGACCGGCCGAACCATAGGACGGCTGCCAAGCCTTACTGATCGGAGTCGGGCTCAGTGTCATCGAAGACGGTGAGGCTGCCAGCATAGTTGGCAACCCACACGGTATTGGTGACCGGCTCGTAGGTCACCCCAACCGGCAGCCCTCCGGTGGGTTCGCGCTGTAGTTCTTCAAGAGTCTCCGCATCATACTTTGAGACGGTGTTCTCGTCGTAGTTGACCACATATAGCGCTGTGCCGTCTGTGGAAATATCCATGGAGCGCGGTTCCAGCCCTGTGGTCACGTCATCGAGGATCTCCCCGGAGTCCGCTTCAATCTTTAAGAGTTGGTTAGCCCCAGCGATGGTCAGATACAGATACTCGCCGTCCTCGCTGAGTACCAGGTGGCGGGGCCTTTCCCCGGTAGTGAAGGCCAGTTCGCTCTCCCCTGTCTCCAAGTCGACTTTGTAGACCTCATTGGCATACATCGCGGTGACGTAGGCGGTTTGACCGTCGGGCAGCACCTCGATGCCCCGCGGCATCGAGTTCAGCGGGATCTGCTCGGTCTCCCGGCCGGTCTCGGTGTCCACCACTGAGAGTGACTGGTCGCACCAATTCGACACCAATAACTGCTCGTCGCCCGGGCTCAAGGCCACGAACTTCGGCACACGTCCGACCTCGATGACCTGGTCCCAGTCTTCTTCGGCCACCGAGTAGCGATAGACCACCGATTCGGCGATATTCTCCCCGCCGGTGCAGTTGTCCTCCGCTGTGGCTCCGTGACCGGTCAGCTGATACTGCGAAACATATGCGTATTGGCCATCTTCGGTCCACACGGCCTCAACGGGTGCGCCGGAAACTTCCCCGTCGTATCCGTCCACCCCGTACTCGGCAAAATCCAAAGAGTCGTCGAGGGTCTGAACGAGTTCGCGTTCCTCGGCGTCGTAGACGGTGACGGTATGGCTGTACATCATGTTATTAGCGATCACCAGGCCATCACCGCTGGCCACCACCGACTTCGGAGTGATCTCGCCGGTAATAGTCTCGACCTCTGACATCACTGTGCTGGCAGCCGGCGGTACCTCCGGGTCGTCCTCCTCTTCAGCTGCGTCCGAGTCGCCGACTTCGGACTCATCCGTATCCGTGTCGCTGGCATTATCAGTGCTCTCCTGCGGGCTCTCTGGCGCAGCGGATTGCTGGTCCTGTTGATCAGTGCCCTGACCAGTTGTGGTAGCGTCCCCGCAAGCGGTGAGCAGTAGAGCTGTCAGCGTCGCCAACGTTGCCCCTCGAGCAAAGGCTGAAGCCTGCCCTGATCCTGATCTTGAGCCTGAAAATACATTCTGCCCGAAGGACGACGACGAGCCGCGGTTGGGCCGGTCAGTAGCCTCAACACCCCAGCGTTCACGTGCCTCGGAGGCCACTTCGGAATGATCAAACCCTTCCAACATGTTCTGGGGCATAATCGTTTCGCCTTTCTACTGTCCACAGGGTTGTCCGACCGGCCAAAACTATCGGGCCCGAATTCATGCGGTAGGTAAATCCTGTAGTGGTGTTCCTGGAGTCTGCGGTGCAGCGGTTGTCATGGTCGGTGCGGTTAGCGTTGCTTAGTCGTCAAAAACATTTGGGGTGGAGGTGAATTATTGCGGCGGAGATTACTGCTGCAACACATCGGTAAGTTAGACCCTTGTGCCTCTTCCATAAAGCCACGGCGGGACACGATTCAGTCTAGGGTGGGCTCTGTTCGGTGTCGACTGCCAACACGCCATGATTGGAGTTGTCGCATACCCCGTCCAAGCAGGTGCTGGATTTGAATGCCATGCCCGCGTTTCCCGATCCCGACCGTTGCCAGTGCAATGTTTAACCCACGCAGTGGTGGTCGGTCAGCTGTCCTGGGAGCGGGATAAGGCCCGGCATTACCCGTTTTCTGCCCGCCACGTCAACTGGTGCGACGCACACATCTTGCGTTGATTTGCGAAAAGGTATTGAGTAGAAACCGAGGGTTGAGGCACTACCCTGTCCTCAACCATGACCGCGACACATACTTGTTCGCATCAGAAAGGTGACTCATGACTGAAAATTACGCAGACTACACCGCACCAGGAATCGATATGGAAGACGGCCACCGGGTAACCGAGATCCTGCAGACCCGTCTTCATGCACTCAATGACCTTCACCTCACCCTGAAGCACGCCCACTGGAATGTCGTGGGACCAGAATTCATTTCTGTTCATGAAATGCTCGACCCGCAGGTGACCGAAGTTCGAAACTGGGCTGATACGGTCGCCGAACGGATCGCCACCATGGGCGTCTCGCCCAAAGGCACCCCCGGTGCTATCGTCACAGGCCGCACCTGGGAGGACTACCCCCTGAATCGAGCGTCAAGCCTGGCTCACATTTCCGCACTGAATCAGGTCTACACTGATGTCATTAAGGACTTCCGCACAGCGATAGCTGAAACCGGGAAAGTCGACCCGATCTCAGAAGACATCTTGATCGAAGTCACCCGCGGCCTGGAACTGTTCCAATGGTTCCTGCGCTCCTTTATCACCAAAGCAGACGGCTCGTTAGACCCAGTCTCCGAATAACGCCATAGCGCAGCATCGCACGGGTGCTTTCGCTCCCTGAAAATTGTGGGACTACCGGCCGCAAGATTCAGGGAGCTTTTTCATGTCTGGTCACCTGTGGTTATGAACGCAGCGTGGTCCCGAAGCGCTGCCGGAACGCCGTCGGTGTGGTGCCTAACTGCCGCGCGAAAGCATGCCGTAGTGTTTCATCGGTGCCAAATCCACAGCGTGACGCCACTTCAGTGATCATATATCCCTCAAGGATGAGGCTGCGTGCTGCGTCCACTCGGATCTTTTCTAACCACTGCGAGGGACTCGTACCCACTGCAGTTTGGAACAACCGGCTGAGGTGTCGCGTGCTGACTCCCAGATCAGCGGCCATTGAAGAGACCGTGTGGGGTGCTGCCGGATTCGCCACGACGGTATCCATGAGGCGGCGCAGTGATTTCGGCGAATCCACCGGGCCGGTCAGCGCCGAGGAAAACTGACTTTGCCCGCCCGGTCGCTGCATAAACATCACCAATTCTCGGGCCACCTCGCGGGCGGTTTCTGCACCCAAGTCGTGTTCTACCAGGGCCAGAGCCAGATCAATCCCCGCGGTGATCCCGGCAGAGGTAAAGTATCGTCCATCCTGAATGTGCAGGATATCTGGTTCGACCGTGATGCGCGGATACCAGCGGGCCAACAGATGAGTGTGACGCCAATGCGTGGTTGCTTTGCGACCGTCGAGATACCCGAGACCGGCTAACACAAATGCGCCCGTGCAAACCGACGCCACCCGCTGGGCATGTTCGGTGAGTTCTTGGACGGTGGATAGCAGGACCGGATCTAAGTGCTGTTGCACCAGCTGTGGGCCGCCGGCAATGATGACCGTGTCATAGGCGTTGACAACCTCGTCGGCTGCAACGGTGTCAGCCAGTGTCACTCCCGAAGCAGAGCGCACGGCTCCCCCGCGGTGGGACACCAGGTCGACAACATAACGCTTGCCGTCGGGATCGGCATGATGCAATACATCTACGGGGCCGCTGACATCCAACAGCGTCACGCCATCGAAGACAAAAACACCTACCCGTCGCATAATGTCCGATTCCTTTGGTTGCTAGACTGAAAAGACATGGCTTTAGTGTAGCGGTCCTGGCACCATGAAAAGGGAACCCACAACGAAAGGACATATATGGCTGAAGTTATTGCAGGCGTGACGATTCCCGATAGCAAGATGACCAAGGATGCCACCGACCTGGTCCGTGACGTGGCTGACGATCTGATCTACCATCACTCTCGCCGGGTTTTCCTGTTTGCGTCACTGCGCGGACAGGAACAGCAGCTCACCTACGACCCCGAACTCGTCTACATCGGAGCGATGTTCCATGATCTCGGGCTAACCGATAAGTATCGGACCACCAATCAGCGTTTCGAAGTTGATGCTGCCAACGTGGCACGAGATTTTCTCAAAGAATATGGCATCACCGGCGAGGCCGGCGACAAGGTGTGGAACGCTATTGCGCTGCACACCACTCCGGAGATTCCATTGCACATGGATCCCGAAGTGGCTTTAGTGACCCGTGGGGTCGAACTCGATGTTCTAGGTATTGGCTATGACGCGATCACTGACGAGCAGCGTGCAGAAGTTGTTTCGGCTCATCCGCGCCCTGATTTCAAGAACCGCATCCTGGCCGCTTTCACCAACGGGTTGAAAGATCGCCCCGAGACGACTTTCGGAAACGTCAAGGCTGATGTTTTGGAGCATTTCTTGCCCGGTTTTGAGCGCGGCGACTTCGTCGAGGTCATCCGCAAAAACGCCTGGCCTGAATAACAGCACAATCAACTATCTGTTGACCATGTGGCCGTCACCTACCGGGTGGCGGCCACTTCTATTATCAATGCTCACCTGCGTGCAGAGCAGTTTCTGCGCGTCGCGCCAAGATCACAGTGTCCTCCAAGGTCGCCTGTTGGCCTTCAGGGCCGGTGGCCTGCCGCGAGCTGACTTCCGAAACTTCTATGATCCAGTCAGCAGCATCCAGTTGTAAGAGCTCAAGTTCCGACTCAGGCGTGGTCGCTTCGTGTTCGTGCTGGGGGTGGTCGTCGTCCTTGGCTTGATGAGAGGTCGCCCACGGCGGGAAGCTCGCATGCGAAACGACCAGCAGGTATCCACCGGGTGCGACATGGGCTGTGGCCGTGTGCAGCGCTGCACCTCGGTCAAATTTGCCCTGGGAATGTAAGAAGGCTGCCGTCACCAGATCGAATCGCTGCGCAGACTCCCAGGTAGTCACATCTGCTACGACAAAGCTGGCCTGGTCCTGGCCAAGGCCCCGCTCGCGAGCTGCTCGGGTAGCGCGTTGGATCGCGACCTGGGAGATATCGACACCGGTGGCCTGCCAGCCATGCTCTGCCAGCCAGATGACGTCGGCACCTTCCCCGCAGCCCAGGTCCAAGGCGGTCCCCGGCCGCAGTGGGTCTACCGTGGTCGCCACAGCGGCATTGACTGAGCCGGACCAGAGCCGATCCGATGTTTGATACCGCTGGTCCCATTGGTCTGCCGAGTCTTGCGATGCATCTTTCACGCTGCGCCTCCTGTACGGGGTTACCCGTTACTGTTGGAACTGGGTCGTGTACAGCTCAGCATAACGACCATCGGCGGCCAACAGTTCGGTGTGGGTGCCACGCTCAACGATCCGACCGGATTCCAAGACCAAGATTTCATCGGCTTTGACCACCGTGGAGAGCCGGTGAGCGATCACGATGGCGGTTCTGGCCTCCAGCGCTTCGTCAAGTGCCTGTTGGACGGCAGCTTCATTGGTTGAATCCAGTGAGGCTGTTGCCTCATCGAGCACGACCGCTTCCGGCGCTGCGACCAGTAACCGGGCGATGGCCATCCGCTGTCGTTCGCCACCGGAAAGCCGGTAACCGCGCTCGCCGACCACCGTGTCCAGTCCGGCCGGCATGTGTTTGACCACCTCGGCAAGGCGCGCGTGGCCTAAAATCTCCCAGAGTCGTTCGTCTGGCACCTCCCGGTGTCCCAACGTCAAGTTGTCACGAATCGAGGTGTGGAACAGGTGCGAGTCTTGGGTCACCATGCCGATCCGGCTGTGAATGTCCTCTGCGGCGGCATCGCGCAGGTCGACCCCGTTGAGCGTAATGGATCCGCCGGTGACGTCATATAGTCGGGACACAAGGTTTGCGATAGTGGACTTTCCTGCTCCCGAGGACCCCACCAGAGCAACGGTCTGGCCCGGTTCCACAGTAAAGCTCACATCGTGGAGCACTTGCTCGGATGCTCGGGAGTCCAACACGGCAACTTCTTCCAAGCTCGCCAACGAGACTTCCGAGGCGGTGGGATACTGGAAGTCAACCTGGTTGAAGTCGATGCGCACTCCCCCGGCAGGAATCTGCTTGGGCTGTGGCGGATCGGCGATCATGGGACGCAGGTCTAGAACCTCAAAGATCCGCTCGAAGGAGACCAGTGCGCTCATAAGTTCTACACGAGCGGTCGCAAGCCCGGTCAAGGGCGCATACAGCCGCGTGAGCAAAAGTGCCATGGTGACCACATCACCGGCATTGAGCGTCCCGGCCAGCGCCTGGTACCCGCCGATGCCATAAACTGCTGCCAGCGCTAACGAGGAAACCAAGGTCAAGATCGTCATGAACACTGAGGTCCACACGCTGATGCGCACCCCAGAGTCCCGAACACTATCGGCGCGCTCCGAGAAGACGCGGGATTCGTGACCTTGCTCGCCAAATAGCTTGACCAGCGTGGCACCCGGGGCCGAGAATCGTTCGGTCATCTGGTCCCCCATGGCGGCATTGCGTTTGGCGCGTTCACGGGTCTGGTCTGCGATGCGGTGGCCTATGGTTCGGGCCGGTAACAAAAAGACCGGCAATAGCAGCAGCGACACCAGGGTGATTTGCCAGGAGGTGGTGAACATAACCACCAGGGTCACACCCAGGGTCACGACGTTCATCACCACGGTCGGCAGGGTTCGAGCAATCGCAGTTTGGGCACCGATCACATCATTGTTCAGGCGTGACACGAGCGCGCCGGTTCGTGCCCGGGTGAAGAATGCGATGGGCATTTTCTGCACGTGATCAAAAACTGTGGTGCGTAAATCATAAATGGTCCGCTCGCCAAGCGATGCCGACTGCCATCGTGAGATGATGTTCAGCACCGCTTCAAGGATCGCCACACCAGCGATTAACATCGCCAAGTTGATCACGACCTGGACTTCGGATCCTTCGACGATCGCATTGACCACGTCACCGGCCAGGATCGGTGACACGACCGTCAACACGGCGCCGAGCGCGGAAACGACTAGGTAGAACACCAGTCGGGTTCGGTAGCGGGCGATGAAAGACCAGGCACGTCGAATGGTCCCGGGTTTCAGAGATTCTTGCTCTTTGCTTCGGCGTATTCCGCCCAGGGCTGCCCAGCCCGCATGATTCATGCTCACCTATGTCAGTCCTTCTGCTTTGTCCTCAACATGCCAACACACCTTGTGCCCAACTATTCCCTCGTCAGATGCCGGCGCATATATTGCACCGAGGCCTTGTGGGCGCGTTCGAATGACGCCATCTGGCTACCCTGAGCAAGTCCTGCGGCATAGCCTGCGATGAATCCCGTCAGAATGCCAGCCTCGCGTGGGGTCTCGTCGAGGTGCTGACTAAGGTTTTCAAGCGCACCAAGATCAATGTTTACGGGTTCGATCTCGAGTGCGGTCAGAAGTTCTGTGGCCCATGTTGGGAGAGGTTGTGTCATGAGTATAGCCCTGTCGTTAAATGCAGCAAGGTCTCTCCCGTATCCAGGAGAGACCTTGCTGTGCAGTTGTCTGAAGTAAAACCTAGCCGACGTAGGTGTAGTAGCCCATCAATGGGTTGCGGTCCACGCTGTGCAAGGTGGTGCCAGTCGATGGATTTTGCGCACCAATCATTTGACCGTTGCCGACGTAGATGCCCACGTGTGATCCGCCGTTTTGGAAGACGAGGTCACCAGGCTGTGGGCTGGAAGTGCGAACGAACTGGCCGGAACCCAAAATGGCTGAAGTGCTCGATGGAATGGTGATGCCAGCTTGCGCGTAGGCCCAAGCGCTGAAGCCGGAGCAGTCCCAACCGGCTGGCGTCTTGCCACCCCAGACGTAGGGCGTGCCGACACCGGAGTAGGCTGCTGAGACGACGCCACCGAGGGAGCCCGAAGCGGTTGGTGCTGGCTGAGCCTCTGGTTCTTCAACCGAGGCGGGCTCGGCGGTGGCTTCTGAGGCCTCTGAGGTTGGCTCGGGGGTCGAGGTTTCGGTGGACTCTGCGGTCTCTGCCGTGACTGGTTCGAGGTTGACTTCTTCCTCAACAGTCTCTTCGACAGATTGCTCGGTTTCTTCGACAGGTTGCTCGTCGGTTTCTTCGACTGGTTCTGGTTCCGGCTCTGGTTCAGGCGCAGGAGTCGTGGTGAGGTCAGCGCGACCCAGGTCGAGGCGAACGCTATGAGTGGCAGTGATGACGTCGGTGTTGCCCGAGGTGCGTTCGAGTTTGAAGTTTGTAGCTGGCAGCGTCGATGTTTCACGATCGGTCTGCACAGGAGCAGCCGTGGCTGCGGGTGCTGCGGTCAACACCAGGCCGGAAGCGGCTGCGATGACAGCGGCCCGACGACCTGAGCGGCTGATAGCCTGGGTCATCGCTTCTAGCGTTGCACCCTTCTCAGGAGTGGCGCGGTGATGTGCAGTGGAAATGCGCTTCGACACGTAGATTACCTCTCTCATGTGCTCGGTGCCTGATCGACTCCACTCCGCCATGAACATTGTGTGAACAACTGCAAGGTTTTGCCCGCCAGCCGCAGAGTGTAGGAGCATACTGGTGGCCGGTGCTGAATCACATTTTGTTATCAGCGCCGAGAGCTAGCCTAATAGAATGTGAACAGATTGTCACATTCAGGTAACGATTACGTGCGCCTCGAGAGCACTAATGCCTCTATTTTCGCTCTTTCATGCGGAAGTAGGCGAATTACTTTCTATGCCACATCTTTGCAGAAGCGTTATGTTTAACGCCTCAAAGGGCGCCGCGAGCTCCCTAAGATCACAATTCGATTACCGGACCCTGACCACCCGCACATGAGCGGCGGTATCTTCAGAAATCTCTAACCCTAGCTCCGAAATATCTTCTAGCTCACCGGGCAACGCTCTACCGCGTTGCACGGTTCGCACGGCCACGTAGCCCTCGGCGGGCTCTGCCGCCAGGATCGCACCGGGTTGAATGCCAGCCGCAGCGAACTGGGCCAGCAGTTCTGGGTCAGTCTGGATAGCTTCGGTGAGTACCTTGACCTCGAAGGTTCCTGCTTCCTGTAGGGCCACGGTCAGGGGTTGTCCTTCATAAGGCCTTGGATGCAGTCCCGTGGCGGGCCCGCCAAGCTCCTCCAACAGTGGTATTTGATTACCGAACGGGGAATTCGACGGCGAATCCAGTAAGACCATTAAACGCTGTTCTACCTGGTCACTCATCACGTGTTCCCAACGACATGCTTCTTCGTGGACGAAGGCCCAGTCCAAACCGATAACATCAGCCAAAAGCCGTTCCGCCAGCCGGTGTTTGCGCATCACCGTGGCGGCGGCATTGAGACCTTCTTCGGAAAGCTCTAATCGACGGTCGGGAGCCACGTGTAAGAGGCCATCACGTTCCATCCGAGCCACGGTTTGTGAGACCGTTGGCCCAGAATGTTCTAGGCGCTCAGCAATGCGAGCTCGCAACGGTGCAATGCCTTCTTCCATCAGTTCATAGATGGTGCGTAGGTACATTTCCGTTGTATCAATGAGATCGGCCACTGCCACGTTCCTTCAGTTGCGCTGTGCATCGTTATTCCGATTGGTTCATATTTATCATACGTTCGGTTCGAGCAATCAGCCAGAAGATATCCACAGCCCTTCACATTCCAGCAGTCATCTTCACCACGTTGCACCGTCCCACAGTGTCATACGAAGCCCAGGAAGATATGTGAAAAGATTTGGGGTCCACAATGGAATATGTAACCTGCCACCTTTTGAAGGAGTAGCCCATGACGACACC
>CALBOC010000246.1 GCA_937896705.1 uncultured Micrococcaceae bacterium
GCCTGATGGGTCAGGCGTTCCAGGTGCATCCAGGTGCTTTCTAACTCATCAGGTTGGCTGAGCTGTCCGGTCGTATCTAACACAAGGTCTGCTTGCCTGGTGAGGATTTCTAACACATCCCCGGCGCGTGCGGGCAGTCGGTATTGACGGGTCGCGTGAATGATCGTGCCGGTGATAGCCACAGCCTCAACAGCCCGATTGATCCAGGTACCCAACAGGTACAGGTCTTCTCGGGGTAAGGGTGTCAAATAGGCACTGCGCAGCGCGGTGAGCATGGTGGTCTGGGTTCGGGAAGCTCGTTCGTTGAGATTATCGAGTTGCGCATCAAGCTCAGCGCCTGTTTCGGGTGAGGCCCCAAACATCTGGGTCACCAAATCCACTGATTCCACCAAAAGTTTAGCAAGCGTTCGGACGTGGGCCGCGCCTGATTCATCGGCGGAAAATAAGCGCGTTACAGACAGCTTCATGGTTCGTTACTTTACACACCGAAAGTTAACCAACCGACGAATTAATCTGTTGGTCGCGGCTCCGGGCGTTCCACCGGCAGCCGTTCCTGCCGCCAAGCAGTAGCACACAGCTCTAGTTCGGTCGCAGTGCGCTGCAGTTTCACGGAGCGATGTTCCAAGGCCGCGGCAGCCGCCGGGTTGAAGTCTTCGAGTCGTTCGGCATGCTGATGCTGTCCTGCGGCAATCACTCGGGCGTAAGCGCCACCGCGTTCTAGCGCGATCCCAAAATCACCGGAGTACACGCCGGTCAGAATCTTGGTGATCAAGGTTTGGAGGTCTTTGGCCCGCGGGGGCTCGGTGGCTCCAGCGATGACACGCGATGCATAGGCTTCACTGCCAGCCCGATACCAGGCGGCCCACATCTCACCGTCACGTTGTGTAGCCTGCTGTAGCGCGTAGAGCCGCCAGAGGGCGCCACCGTAGGTCACAGCTGGTGCATCAGCCCAAAGCCTGGCCATAGTATCGAGGCCCACATCGGCTACTAAATCAACGAGCCAATCTACTGTCGCCTGGTCAGCGTTGGGATCCTGGCCGGTGGCCACCAGTTTGGCCGCTACGGTTTGGGCAGCAGAAAACACCTCGGCAGGATCTAACCCTCCCGAACGGTGTTCGAACTCTTCCAGTGGCATCAGTTTGGGGCGGCTGTATGTGACGCCGACTGAACTGCCGCGCTGATTCCTCAAGCGTACTCCTAGACTGATTTACGCGTACCCACGACAGCATAGGGCAAGTTTGCCCATCAATGACAGGCATTGGGCCAAATTTTGTTCCACAGCAAAATACGCTACAATCGTTAATCGGTCCTAAACGGACCGTGGGCCTTTAGCTCAGTTGGTAGAGCATCGGACTTTTAATCCGCAGGTCGCGGGTTCGATCCCCGCAGGGCCCACATGGATACCGGCACCTGATTTTTCAGGTGCCGGTTTTTCGTTCCCCCCCCTATTAACGTTGTCGTGCAATGTAGCTTTGATGAAGATTCAGGTACTGACGAGGGCATATCGTCAAGGTACATTTGACCCATGACCACCAGCATCGGCGCAGCTCAGCGACGCGATCATATTGCCACTCGGTTGCGAACCTGGCGGGAACACTTCGCGAACCTCAGCCCAAAATCCATGGCGATTCTGCTTCAAACCTTCTTTAGTCTCGTCGTGCTCATCCCGTTAGGCCTGCTCTGCTTATATGACTGGGACAGCGTCAAAGTGCCGGAGCTGCTCATCGGGGTCGGACTACTGGTGCTCGCCACCCTGAGCGTGAGTTGGCCAAAACCCACGCGACTCCCACGGTCTATGGAACTCGCCCTGCCGGTGGTGGCGTCGCCCATGGCAGCGACATGCACCTGAGGATCGCCTCTATCAACGGCAAAGTGCTCAAAACCGGGGGCTCGAGGGATGGGTGACGACACTGTTGAACCATTCACCGCGCGGATAGCGTCTCGCTCAGGTGCAGCCATGACGGCCCCTCAACTGCAGGGGGAAGTGCTTTTGTCATAGACCCGCACCGCGCGACGCGGTCAATGCCGCTCGGCAACGCCACGGTTGCGCGTGCCACTACGACGATTTGGGTTCTGGTGCACTGGACTCTGCCGAGGTTGATACGGCACGCGTTTTGATGCGAGCTCCACTCCTCGTCCATCTAATTACCCTTGTGAGAGCCTGCATAATGCGCGTAAAATGGGGAGCCCCGTGAT
>CALBOC010000247.1 GCA_937896705.1 uncultured Micrococcaceae bacterium
TGAGGAGTGACCATGAAGGCCGAAGACGTTGCAGACGATTTAGAGTCGGTGCTACTCACCCGCGAAGAAATTGACGAGATCGTCCAAGACCTCGCAGCCCAAATCGACCGCGATTATGAAGGTAAAGACATCTTGTTGGTCGGCGTTCTGAAGGGCGCGCTCATGATCATGGCGGATCTCTCGCGCGCTATGAAGTCGAATGTCACCTTAGACTTCATGGCAGTTTCGTCTTACGGTTCGGGAACAAAGTCTTCCGGTGTCGTCCGCATCCTGAAAGACCTTGAAGAAGACCTCATGGACCGGCACGTGCTCATCGTCGAAGATATTATCGACTCCGGCCTGACCCTGTCGTGGTTGAAAACCAACTTAGAGTCGCGCGGTCCCGCCTCCGTGGAGATCGTCACCCTGTTGCGCAAGCCTGAAGCACTGGCCGTCGATATTGACGTCAAATACATCGGTCGCGATATTCCTAATGAATTCGTCGTCGGGTACGGGCTAGACTTCGATCAGAAATACCGCAACCTTGATGTGCTAGGCACGCTCGCGCCCCACGTCTACCAGTAAGGGTGGTCGGCTGCGTATCCAGGTAGCCCTGGCTTCGGGCGCCTGAATACGCGCTATAGTCTGCCCGGTTTAGCCGCGATGCATATGGTTGCGCACCCAGATCGCTTCCTCAGTTGTAGGTTCTAAAAGAAACTCTGGGAAATGTTGATCACTGATCCGAACGAGGACGTCTGTTTGGTGGATGACCGTGTGGTGGTAGCGACATAGCATGACCGCATTGTCTAACGAGGTTGAACCGTTGTCTTGCCAGTGCTGGATATGGTGAATCTCCGAATAAATATGCGGCATGTTGCATCCGGGATAGGCACAACCCCCGTCCCGGAGAATGACCGCGCGGCGAATGCTGGCCGGAAATGCGCGTTGCGCTCGGCCGACATCTAACGGTTCGCCCTTGGAACTCAAAACTGCCGGGATGATCGATGCGTTACATGACATCATCCGCAGCGTCGCCCAATCCAGATCCATGGTGTCGTAGTCATAGAGTTCTGGGAATGGTTTTCTGCCCTCTAACAGGGCAGCAATTTCGGCTTGCACATTCGGATTATCTGATCCGAAATCCAGATAATCACCGGCCAAATCTGCATACTGTAGACCGACAGTCACGCTTGGTGCGACATTGACTAACCGGCCAAGCCCCGGAATGACAGCACCCGATGGGGCAATATCAGCAGGGTTGATCGAGTCGTCGCTCTGAGCGGTGGGCCCGTTGAGAGCGCTGTCTAGCTCCCGTTCATCACTGGCACGTTCCTTCAGCGCCTCTTGGGCCTTACCGGCGGGGGAGCTGGTGAGCACGATACCGGTTTCTAAAATATCTAACAGAAAATGTGACCACCGTTGAGCTGCGGTACGGTCATCATAAAGCTGCGGTATATCGAGCTCGTCATCCGCCGGGGTGATACGTTCGGCACCGGATTTTCGTGGTTCGGACTCGACTGGTGGGTCATTAATACGCGAAACCTCGGAGCGCAGATTATTGATATGTTGGCGCAATCGTTCTACAACGTGCCGGTACTGCCACTTGGTCATAACCCAGTCCAGGCGGACGTGATTATCACCCAGCGGCGCCACAAACCGCAGTCCTTCTTCGTACTGGCGCTGCTTGGGGGTCAGCTTGGTGCCCGGTTTGGTGAATTGGCGATTCGTGCTGCGCTTGATTCGATCAGCGAATTTGCGCACTTCATCGGGGCCGGCATGAAGAGCCTTGGCTAGCAGCTCGCCTTCTTTGGTGGCCACCAACTGGTCGGCTTGGGTATCGGTGGCGCCGGCACGCTTGGACGCGGCCCGGATGGAACGCAGCCGGTCGATAATATAATTCGCCGACGATGGGTCAATCTTGCC